>JAUZRH010000300.1 GCA_030950555.1 Mariprofundus sp.
CTCCTCCTGAGTTCCCTCTTATCATTAAGGAACCTTCATATAAGCCGATAGCATAGTTCAAACCGTAAAGATGTAAAGAGGATGCACGAATTAGACGATAGAGAAGGATAAACGACATTGCCTTATTCCCTAACTTTGGAACGTTCGCGTCTATTTGGGTACAAGACTGCAGTAAGAGGTGTCTATTTGATTGTCCATCATTCCCGGTCAGAGGGGACCTATAGTGATTTAAATATGGATTGTACGTCATTCCCAAGCGGATCGGGAAGCAAGTAGCGGTGCTCCAGCTAGGCGATAGGCTTAGCTTTAGACTGCCCGAATCAATCAGACGCTCAGCCGCCGCGCAAGCCATCAACCAAGAGCTATTTGTCTTTTTTCTGAGACCTTTGCGGAGGTAAACTTTACCCTACGTCATGATGGGCTTAAAAAAGTTCAATATCATCAGCACCACCAATTGATATCAGTTCGACAATATCATCGCGATTATCCTTCCAGGAGTGCGCATTCACCGGATTTGAAAAAGGGTTGATGATAATATGTTTTTGCCGTTGGCAAGAAAACTCGCCCGGACGCGGAAATAGTGTCTGCACCACTTTTTGGATCGGCGCCTGCCACTCATACGGATGCTTTAGTGTATAACCAACGAGTATCTTGTTCTGACGCCTAAATGTATCAAACAGCTGACCCGCATCGGCAGGAAGCGGCTTTGTTACTCTGTAAATATGCATTCCCATATCACTATCTTCACCAGAATCAGACATAAGCTTCGTTATCACATGGCGTAGGGCACGTTTTAATTCATAACAATCTTCATTGGCCGTGTACATATGATAGGTGGTATGGGCGACATAAACGCCATAAAACTCATTCATCACCGTCACATGAATCTCAGCCTTGGTCTCAAATTCAGCCAACTCTGATTGCAATAACGAGGCATGGTCTCTATTTTCCATAATTGGAAATATTTGTGGAGCAACCTCTTCATCAATCGTCATCGTTACGATATGCGATAGCGCTGTCGTCGTTAGTGCGTATGAAGATTCGCCCTTATGCTGAGGTCGGGATAAAATAATATGGTTGGATGTTTTGACAGATGAACGCAACGCTTCCATATTAAAAAAGTTCCAACTTTCAATTTTAATATTCACCAACTCATCTAGCCCCGGTTCTTCAGCCAAACGACGGCGCAAATAGTTTTCCATATCAAAAGACTCTTCTGCAGTAATATCATCAAAGATAATCAGATCCAACTCGTTATAGAATCGGAGTAAGCGCTTCAGCAGTAACGGTAGGCTTCCTACCCAGCCAACCACCATCAGCGACATCTTGTTTTCCGGCTCTTCTAACGCAAGACCATAATCATCCAGATCCAGCGTCTCATCGACGTTTTCCAAGGCCGCCAAATCTTTGCTCACCCGCTCAGGATGACTCACACCATAGAGAATCTCCTCGTAAAAAGCCTCATCAGAGATCGCAACACCAAATAGCGCCTTGATAGTAACCGACTCCCTAAATACCTCTTCCAGGTGATAGATCGGTAGCGGTTCCCATTCATCATTGATATAGCCAATCAGAATAACACCACGCCTAAAAAGCCATAAACTCAAACTATTAAGATCCACATGCTGCGCTTCATCCAGCGATTGCAGTGCCCACTCACCCGCCTCATCATGCATGATCAAACCGTTCCATTCCGACAACTGCATCGCCGACTCATCCAAAAGCTCTGGAATCAACAAGCGACTCATGACCTGATCAAAATCACTATAACGCAATATATTGCACAGGGCTGTAGCACGAAAGTCTGCTTCAGCCAAGACCACTGTGGGTTTATCATACTTGCCATGATTATCCCAACCAACTTGTAGCATATGTTTATGGGTATCGAGAGCCGGCTCTGACATGCCAGGAATCGCGAAACTAAGGTTAATCTCCCGATTCAACATTCGCACCGCCATCAACGAATAAAAAGAGTGCGCCAGTGCATTGGCATTATCAGATTTCTCAGGCAATATAATCAGCGCTTGCTTGGCTGCCGCAATATTCACACGCTTTAAATCAGCCGATGCTTCAATATCACCATGGCGATACATAACCCACTTTTCTTCAAGCAGTTCGGGCGGCGGCGTTTCGGCTGAGTGTAGCATCACCACTTTCAATTTGGCAAAGGTGCGCGCCGCTACATTACGTAGTTGCGCCATAATATAGGGAGCCGCCGGTGACCAGCCGAGAATCACCAAGTGATTGGTAATCACCAACTCTTCATTACGCAGACGGCGCATCAAACCCGATACGATATTAGCGCCAATGCCAATAAAAAAGGCAAACACAAACACGCCCATAATCACCGCAACCAGATTGTATGCTGCCACGGCCATATTGGCGGGGTGAACGACGGAGTTACCAGGATCTGTCAACAGACGAAAAGAGAACCAAATGGCCGAAAGCAGATCCGTTTGAGGCTCCGCTGTTTTACCCAGATTATAATCAAACACGCCAAAGGTATTATGGGCAATAACACCGCCAGCAATTGAAAGAATAGCTAGAATCAACACAATAAGGTTGATCTCCTGCATAAACTGCCCTTCCCGTAACACATCACGCAGGTTACTAATAATCACACGCCATGGCTTAAGCAGTCGAGCTAGACGCAGCAATCTCAAGGTACTACTATAAGGTACACCGGCAATCCATGGCAACATAAACGTTGTTGCAACCACATCCACCCACCAGAACATCCACTCCAGTTTTTTCTCACGCGGCGTATCAAACTCCATATCTCGAATCACCAGCCAGCGCAGCGACAGCTCAATAAAGAAGAAAAAGATAATAATCCATAAGAAGGTTCCAGCCGCAAAGAAGGAGATTAAAATAATCAGCGATGTAAGCATCCCATACGTTGGCGAAAACATCGCACTATGGAGATCAAAATAACGAAATACACGCAGCGTTCGCAACAGATAAGTAGCCCTTAATAGGCGGGCCAAAGCCATATTTTCAGCATCCACATCAATGCCGAAAATAGTGATTAACAGCGAGGATACGGCAATAATATCGACGGCTAAAAAGAGCAGATCAATTTTTCGCTTTAGAGAGCCTCGATAGGGATTGAGATTACCCTGGCGCAGATTCATCATAATACGCAAGGTGATTTCGACAGCAAAAATTATAAATAGTGCCAATGCTACCCATCGATTATGGGTAAAAGAGAACAGCGTCAGGGCAATCATGGCAAACCCAAAGCGTGGATGTGATAACACCCAGCCCAGGTAATGATAAAACAGACTCCTATCTTTTAATACCAGCACTACTAAAACCTCAACAGCTTGATTATTAGATTTTTTTACGCTTCAAAACACGGTCTAGCTCAAATCGCCCATATCATACAACTTCCTTCAACCGTAGGCGAAAATAGCCTACACTTTGAAAGCGTATTATTTCTCGTCATTGCCGCGATGATGTGGGTCGGCAATGACGAAAAAATACTTGTGTCACGATATCATGAACTGCTTCACTTTATCGGCTCAAAACAGATCAACATCGCCTTCATCCATGCTCTCTTGGGTAATGGGGTTCTTATCTTCCAGATGCAATGACTCTCTCGCCAGCATCACCTCACTTTGAACCTGCTGCAGGCGAATAGCATACGTCTCTATATCAGTGATACCAGCCAACTCAAGCGCATTCATACCATTGGATACCTGCGTTACAAAACTATCAATGCGATTGAGGTGCAGCTCTGTATGATTCAGGCTTTGCGTAACAATATCTTCAAATTGCAGGGCGCGCACAATAGAACCCAGATGTTTTCGGATATCACTGCCTACCCGCTCTACCTCAGATCGACTGGCTGAAATCGTTGTATCCATATCGTAAAAGATCTTCAACAGAGATTCCACCCGATTGCGCGATAAAATTACATCACTGAGATCCTCTTTTGCCACGGTAGCCACAAAAGCCTGTGCTTTTTTCATCTCTTCCATGCCGTTTGAAAGATGCTCTTCAACGCCTGCCTGATGCACTCTAGCCTCAGCCAGCAGCGTCTTGATAGCCGCATGATCAACACTATCTGCCAGCGTCAATAGCTCCAGCTTATCCAGAAAATCATTGGAAGCCTTTTGCTCAAGCCGTACAATCTTCATCTCTGCGTTTGCCTTTTCTATCTTTGACAAAGCCCCTAGCTCATTTTTACTACTGAGCATGAGCTGATCAACGAGCTGTTTCAGAATCAAACCACTACTTTCCACCTCATGCGAGAGTGTCGAAGTATCCAGCTCACTCACACCCGTTGTTTGAGAACCGGATACCAACGCTGACACCAGCTTCATCTGTTCACTGGTAGATTTATTTAGTGATTCAAAACTATCGTAAAGTGTTGCAATAGCGTCAAGTACCAAGCCCTTAATCTGCACCACCTGTGTGCGGACACCAACACTTTCATCCTGCATCGCCCAAGTCATGTCTGCCAGCATTGCCTTTACCGCAAGCTGAAGTTCCTTTATCTTTTCTTGATTCATTACAAGCCCCCTTCAGTTACGCGCCAACAATTTTGAGCATATGCTCGGCCACTTTGGATAACGGCGATACAATCTCTACAGCACCACATTTATAAGCTTCACCGGGCATGCCCCACACCACACTGGTCGCTTCATCCTGACCGATCGTGTGCGCACCCGCATCCCGCATCTCTTTCAAACCTGCCGCACCATCCGCGCCCATACCAGTAAGAATCACACCCACTGCATTGGGACCTGCATGCTGAGCAACAGAACGGAACAGTACATCTACCGAAGGCTTGTGGCGATTAACCGCTGGTCCATCATTCAGTCGACAGACAAAACGGGCACCATCGCGTTTAACGACCATATGAAAGTCACCTGGCGCTAGCAGTACATGGCCTGGAATAATCTGATCTCCATCCTCCGCTACTTTTACACCCACCTGACAAATTCGATCCAAGCGTTCTGCATAGGAGTGGCTAAAGGCTCCGGGCAAATGTTGCGCAATCACAATCCCCGGATACCCCGATGGTAACTGTTTGAGCACTGCCGCTGTGGCCTCAGTACCACCCGTAGAAGCACCCAGTGCAACAATCTTATCAGTGGTTTTAAAATGGCGTTTAAACGGCTTGGCAGCCATCACAGCATCAGCAGATTGATTGGCTTCTACTTTTTTACCATGGGCTGGTCCATGATGAATCGCTCTTACACGAGCTCGTGAAGCCATTTTCACCTTAGCAATAATCTCTTCGGAATAATTTTCCAAATCCCGTCCCAGAGCGGCAGGTTTACTGACAAAATCAACCGCACCCATCTCTAGGGCATTCAGTGTTACGTCAGCCCCTTTCTGGGTTAAAGAAGAGACCATCACCACCGGCATCGGGCGCAAGCGCATCAAATTAGCCAGAAAGGTGAGTCCATCCATGCGTGGCATCTCCACATCCAGCGTCAACACATCAGGGTTCAGCTCTTTGATTTTGGCTCTGGCTACAATCGGGTCCTGCGCTGTACCCACCACTTCGATATCCCTATCCGACTCCAGGATAGAGGTAAGCAGCTTCCGCACCAACGCTGAATCATCAATAATCAACACTTTTATCTTCGCCACAACTACTCCCATTAAGCCGACAATCCGCCATCCACACTGCACAAACAAAACAACAAATCAATAAACCTGCTCACCACCAAGACGCCAAGGCATAACAAACCCAAATCCATTATTCTCTTTTGCTCTCTTCGTGCCTTCGTGGTGAAATATTCAAACCAGCCAACCACCAAGGGTCAGAAAAGGTCTACTTCTCCGGCTACTGGTGCTACATCAATGGTGCGCATATAACTCTCTTCGCGTTGGATAATGGTCGTATTACGTAGATTATCCAGTTTTTTCATTAAAACACGGCCCGTGCGTGGAAAATAGTAAAGCTTACGTGGGCAGATACCCGCTAGATCTTGGGAAACAGCTGACATACCTTCGCCTTTTAGATAGCCGAGTACAAAGTTTACATTACTCATGCCAATATCAGACATGCCTTCAATAATTTTAGCACCGCCAAAAAGCTTCACTTCCAGATTTCCGCGCCTACCGCCATGGGTGATGATGTCATTAATGAGATGCTCCATCGCATAATTACCAAAGCGCGTCACCGTATCCACCACACTACCGGCCCATTTTGGTTTTTCTCCATGGTGGAGTGGCAGCATAAAATGGTTCATTCCACCAATACCAAACACACGATCACGAATACAGGCTGAAACACAGGAGCCAAGCACTGTCACCACCGCTTCATCATGCGTGGTGACATAATATTCACCCGGCAACAGCTTTGCGGTATGCATACCATGGACGGTATCGTAGTAGGTATTGATATGATTAAATCCCGGCAGACTCTTGCCACGCAAAGCGGGTTCAGCCATATCAGCTATCCTTACTATAAACGGATTTACCCACCAGGTTAAAACGGTCAGACAGGTTATTCATTGACTCGGAATGACCTAGAAAAAGGTAGCGTTCCGGCCCTAATAGCTCCGCATAACGGTCGATCAACTGCTGTTTGGTGGGATTATCAAAATAAATAATCACATTGCGACAGAAAATCACATCCATCGGGCCAGACATCGGCCACTCTTTGAGTAGATTCAGCTGCCTAAAGAAGATCAACTCCTGCAACTCAGGCTTCACTTTTACTTTTGTAGCACCCACTTTCCGATTAGGTAAAAACCACTTTTTCACCACACTATCAGGCAACCCTTCAATACGCGAAATATCGTAAATACCTTTTTCACAGTGAGCCAGCACATTGGTATCCAAATCCGTTGCCAAAATCTTCACATCCCAACCGGGTGGCACAGTCTCGGCAACCATCATAGCAATGGTATAGGGTTCTTCACCCGTTGAACAGCCAGCCGACCAGATTCGAATGCGTCGCGATTGCTTATTCTGCTGCATCAGCAATGGCAGCATGGTTGATTTCATGTAATCAAAATGATGTTTTTCGCGAAAAAAAGAGGTGAGGTTGGTGGTAATGGCATTAATAAATTCACCAAACTCCTCGCCTTCCGGATCCGCTTCCAGATGGTCAATATAGGCCCGGAATGAACCCAGCTTTAACAGCCTGATGCGCCGTGTTAAACGGCCATAGAGCATATCCTCTTTGCCTTTTTGCAAGACAATGCCGGCGTGCTCCATAACAAGCTGACACAGATGATCAAAATCCTTGCGGGTATAAGGAAACTCACGTTTCTGATCAGGCATGGTTTACCATCATCAGGCTGAGAACCCGATCGCTTCTGTTAAGCCAATCGCCACTGCCGCTTCCTTTAACTCATCAGAAACTGATTTCCAAATCACTTTTCCACCATGCTCCTTCAACTCTTTCACCAGCGTATAGAGCAACTGCAATCCCGCTGCATCTACACGAGTTAGCATCTCTGCTTGAATTGTGATCGTTGAATGAATGGCTAACACCTGACTCAATCGCTGATGCATTGCTTCCGCATCAGCGATGCAGAGGCTCCCTTCGAGCACAACAATATCAGAAACATGCGTAGCTTCTGGTGCTGTTGCATCAACCGTTACAGCCGCCTTGATCCACTCTACCGCTTCACCAACAGGGGCTGACGCAGCCACAGCCTTCTTTTCGCTCATTTCACTACCCCTTCATTCCGTTTTAGGGCTGCGGAAATAAATAATTGTCCCGTTAAGCGAAGGATAAGAGTTCGGATTCAAGGCGCAGTATTTGGCGCATAGCATGGCTATGTGACTGAT
>JAUZRH010000301.1 GCA_030950555.1 Mariprofundus sp.
TGAGGACATTATCAAGGCTATCGGCGCAGTAGATCGCATGTTTGATGAAGATGAACGTAAAATCTACGAAGTACGCATGCAGGCAATGGCTGAAGTCGCCAGTAAGATAGCCTCTGCAAAAGCACATGGGCGAAAGGAAGGGCTTGAAAAAGGACGTGAGGAAGGCATTGAGTTATCCGAGTCAAACATGGTAATGAAGGCATCACAAGCGGGTATGGATCATGCGACCATTGCAAAGCTATTTGATTTGCCGCTTGAACGCGTTCAACAGCTGCTTTCTGATTGTGCATAGCAAAGGTACTGTTTATAACGGATCTATTGATAGTAAGGGCCACGGAAAGAATAAAGTATCTAGGTTAAGCTCCGGATAGAAGTTGGATTCAAGGCGCCAAATCAAGCGCATAAGCAAGCCCTGAATGGGCGCGATAGCCTACTGTCTTTAGGGCCGCGGAAATAATTAACTATCCCATTCTACTGGTCGATAAGTCCCTCTTCTACGTTGAAGAATTAGCCACTTTTTAAAAGCAATATGACTACCTATCGCGCCCATTCAGGGCTTGCTTATGCATCAAACCCTTCGCCTTGAAGAGGAACTTCTATCCTGCGCAGCTTGGGACACTTTATTATTTCCGAGGCCCTTACTTATTTGTCTCTCCTCTGCGTTGACATATTTTGGTCCTTAAAGCGCTAAACATTGCCACTTGTATCAACCTCTATAGCTTGTGCGGAATCAACTTTTTAGCATTGCAACAGGAGAACCATCATGAAGAAACTTATATTCTTAACTTTAGCTGCCAGTTTAGCGCTTAGCGCTTGCGTGAGTGATCCAAAGGATCCGAATAGAAACACCAAAGAGAAAGCTGCTGCGGGTGCAGCCTTGGGTGCGATTGCCGGTGCTGTAATCGGTTATCAAGGTGACCACTCTGGCGGAGCTCTGCGCGGTGCATTGATCGGCGGTGCTGCAGGTGGTGCACTCGGAGCTGGTGCAGGCATCTATATGGACAAACAGCAGGCTGAGTTTGATCGCCAATTAGCAGCAGAACAGAGGGCGCATCAGATTGATGTGCAGCGATTACAAAATGAAAACCTAAAAATAACCATGAATTCAGAAGTCTCCTTTGCATATAATTCAGCACAACTAACGCCAGCCTTTAATAACACGCTCGCTAAAGTGGCAGATATTCTCAATCGCTATCCACGCTCAAACATCCAGATCACCGGCCACACCGATGATCGAGGGTCAGCTGAATACAACCAACAGCTTTCTGAGCAGCGCGCTGAAGCGGTCAAATGGTATTTAAGTGACCATGGTGTTGCTCCCCGTCGCATCAGTTCCAATGGCCGTGGAGAAATGCAGCCTCGTGCCAGCAATAATGATGAAGCGGGCCGCCAGCTAAATAGACGTGTTGAGATGCTCGTGATTCCAAACAGAGATATATCGTAACTATTCGTGCCAACTGGATGATTCCGGTTGGCACGCCATACACAAGCTATAGTGCTTCAAAATGGCATCCATCATTCTCAATCTGATCGAGAATCCACCATTGCAGAGCGTAATAGTGAGCAATGGATTTCCGCCACTCGCCTTCGCGAAAATGACGATAAAAGAGACTATTATACCATAAATAGGTCTACGTCTTTAGCCACGATACACCTGTTACACCATAAAAAAATAATTTACACTTTTGTACTTACTCACTGGAGCTGCTATGTGGAATGACAAAATAAAACCGCTGATAGCGGCTATAAAAATGAAACGGCCCGATAGCTCATTTAAAATGCCTGATAATATGATCATGAGTCTGGTACTGGTGGCGGCATTGGTCGCTTCTCTGGTTATTTGGCTAGCACTTGATAGCTCTAGTAAAGTAACGGCATTACAGTCACAGCCAGAAAAGATAAATCAACGTATCGCCAATATTGAAGGCAAACAGACTCAAACCATTGAGTCCTTGAACAAGCAGGTAGCGACACTCCAACAGCAACTTAATGAGCTTACCAAGCGAGTCTCGAACAAAAATACGGCACAGTGGCAAAGCACCCTGAGTAAGCCTGCACCACAAGCCGCACAGCCCCCAAAAACACCACACTCAACCGCCACAGTAAAGAAAAAACCTCCTACAGCTAAGCGCCCAGCGGCTAAAAAGCCTAAACCTAAACCGATCAGCAAAGCTGCTACGCATAAAACAGTAAGCACTAAGGCTAGATCAGCCTTTGAAGTACCACAGGATAGCAAACAGGGCTGGATGGTGAATATATTATCTCTCGCATCCGAAAAGAGTGCGATTAACGAAGTGATGCGCTTGCGAGAGAAGGGTATTAATGCTGAGTTTGTACGCTTCCCAAGCAAAAATAAAGTTTGGTTCCGAATTCGTGTGAGTGGCTTTGAAACTAAAAAGCAAGCCATCGCCTATCAGCGCTTTCTTAAAAAGACGTATCATATAGACGCATGGAAACACAAGAGCCCATAAACCTGGGCCTCCTTCATTTTCCGGTTTACACATGAAGGCTTTTCTTACGACGGAAAAGGCTTCGCCAAATAGTCGATTCCCTCACCCCAACCCTCTCCCGGAGGGAGAGGGTTGGGGTGAGGGAATCAATAAAAAACGCCCTTGATTCATCCGGCTTACGGAAGATGAAGATATATCTTTCCGTTGCGAGGTAACGTAGAGCGTCAACTATTTCTTATAGCTGGTGAAGGATGCCGTTTATTTATGATAATGATTATCTTCGTGTCCTTCGTGACTCTGTGGTGGAAAAACAAGAAAAAAAATCTAACCGAAAGCATCTTGTGATCTTTGTCATTGCAGTTATCCCGTCTTAAAAGGGAAGCCCAAAAATTCAGCGCGTAAAGCAACGACTTGTTTATTTACGATGCCTAAGTCAAATAGAGCATTCATGTTTTATCGTTGCTGCTTAAGGGCCACGGAAAGAATAAAGTATGCAAGTTATGCGCAGGATAGTTGTTGGATTCAAGGCGCAGTATTTGGCGCATAAGCAAGCCCTGAATGGGCGCGATAGGCCTTATTACTTTCAATAGTAACTGGTTCTGCGACGCAGAAGGCGAACTTTTAAACCAACAGAATGGGATGATTATTTGTTTCCGCGGCCCTAAGCACTGTTACCTAGTGGGCGTTGCTGTATTTGATAGTTGGTTTGACCAGAGTGCTAGGCCCTCTGCGTTTCGTAGTTCACAGCTTACACCATTGATTGTGATCGTCTTGCCATAGAGGAAGGTCAACTCAGGGCGCGTCTGGAAAAAATTAAAGGCACTGCCATGAATCACAGAACCTTCGCTAACCGAACAACCCAAATGCTCCAAATACCATTGAGGCGCCAGAGATATCTCTGTACTAGCCGAAAACATCCCACTAACCACCCAAATATGCATCTGTGCCCACTCTGTTCCAGCACCGCGGATGAAGACCTTCTGAATATTGCCATCAAAGCGTTCAGTGGCTGCCGTATGAAAAGGAACCATACCCGCTGCGACTGTGCGTCCCCAAGCAGCAGGTGCCGTCATCCCCGCTTGATTTTGCTGAGTTCTCCGGGATGAGGGGGGCGCCAGCTGGGGCACTAATGGTGAAGACTGCTGCACTGCCGCAGTATCAGGACTACCTGTATCGAGTGCGGAGTCATCCGTCACAACAATTGCCAAAACCAACGCTGCAATACCTACAGCACCAGTCATCATCACACCATGTTCAGCTTTCATTTTTCAGCCCTTTCATGTCGCGACATTGGCTTCAAACCATTGATTTTTTGATTTTTTCTCACTGGCTGAAATAGGCACAATGTCAATTTTCACTTCTACCACATGTTCAAGCTCTTCATGAGCCAAAATATTCTCTCTTACTAGGGTTGCAATATCTTCGCCTTGGCGCAACGACAGACTGCCATCCACACAAATAGAGATATCCAAATGCACATCCTCGCCCACATTGCGGCCACGAATATAATAGATTGACTCTACACCTTCAGTCCTTTTCGTCGTGGTATAGGCAAAGGAGAGCAGTTCCATTTCCACCGATGCATCCATCAGTCCAGCAATGGCATCCACATTCAGCTCAATGCCAATACGTCCCACCAGGATACCCACACCAATAGCCGCGAGACTATCTGCAATAGGAAAACCCATCACCGCCACAATAATACCCACAAGTACAGCCAATGAAGAGATGGCATCCGAACGGTTATCCCAAGCATTTGCCAGAATAGCTGGGCTATTATTTTTCTGTCCTACACAGTTTTGGTAACGGAACATAATTTCGTTAGTCACAATAGACACAACAGCACCTAAAATAGCCACGCCACTCGGGATCGTACTTACACCACCAGCTATTTGAGAAACAGCATGAAAGATCAAATATGCCGCACCAGCTAGCAGGATCAAGCCTACAATAGCTGAGGATATAAACTGCACATTGCCATAACCATAGGGGTATTTCTCATCAGGAGGTCGACTTGAAAGCTTTACACTCATCATCGTCACAGCACTCGCTGCCACATCTGCGCCTGAATGCATGGCATCAGCAACTAACGCAGCACTACCAGAGAGAAAGCCTAAGATGCCTTTAAATAGCGTCTGTCCGATATTGACAAAGAGCGCCCACCAGATAACCTCTTCGCGGCACTGTCTGCAGCGCTCTGTTTTACGATTCGTCTTCTTTATTGCCATGGCTACCTTCTTTCCCTATATATTCAAGAATACTTTGGCCTGTAATGTGATAGTTACCACCACCCAGATGGGCACGAATAAGCCCTGCTCGGCTTAGCTGAACCACTTCCACACGACTGATACCTAGAAATTTAGCCACCGCTTCAGATGTGTAAATTTTATTCGGCTTAATCTCCTGAAAACGCTTATCGTAGAGCTGCAGCGCAGCTCCTGCCAAAGAGAGCAGACTGCCAAAACGCAAAACAGCCGTCCACATCATTTTGTTATAGCTCGCATCGGTGTTAACTCCCTATACATTTCACCGTTAATCACAGGCGTTGGATGTTTTTCATCCTTAATTGCGTAGTAATCCATGCGACTAAAGTTGGTTAAACGGGCGATAATATACCATGGAAATTTGGAAATCGCAGTATTATAGATACGTAACGTGCTATGATACTCCATACGACGCGTTGTAATCATCGTCTCCATTTCCGTTAACGAGGTCATGAGGGTGTGGTAGGTTTCCGAAGTTTTAATCGTCGGATATTGCTCCACCACAGCCAGCAATCGTCCCATTCCGCCGCCACCTGCTCCACCGGCTAGTATTTTATCCAGCATCCCTGTCATTTCTGTCGGCAACTTGCCATACGCTTTTTCTAGGCTGGCTTTTACTGTTGCCTTAGCATCGTTATTTGTTTTAGCAGCGCTAGCTGTCATCTTGGCACGCTGTTTTGCAAGCTCCACAAAAATATCTTCTTCTAGCATCGCATGATTCAGGGTGAGGTTCACAAGATTGGCAAAAAGGTTATCACGCCGTTGAATAGCCGACTCCATATTACCCACCTTGGCATAAACATCTTCTCTGAGCAGAATAAACATATTAAAACGATAAAAAAGAGAGGCGGAGAAAATTATAATCCCAATAATCGATAGAAAGGCCAAGATCTTAGCGCCCCTAAGCCTAGGGATCTCATCCTTCTCTTCCAATTCCTCAAAATAGAGTCGATTCAGACGAGACTCATTTTCTTCAACGCGTTTGGTGCTAATAGCCATCTCCCGGATACGGTGGATCATTCAAAGTTCGCATCCTAGAGATAAACAATCTAATTTCAAACTATTGTTCTATGAGAGGCTCCATCTTTAGTCAAATCCATTGAAAAAACCACACTGCCTATTTTTTACATAACATTGATACTTGTATGGTCATTTTGGCACATATAGCATTGGCTCAAGGCTTCATATCGACATTGAACTCAAGATCCGCCATTAACTTTGGCTGAAGAGCCACTTGCAAACCCATGAGCGGCGATTAACTGCCCCACTTCGGCGCATTTATAAGCTAGAATGAAGGGCGTAATTGTTTTCATACGCTGATATTCTAAATAAATACACCGGAGTGGGGGAAGTCAATCGCCGATGATGGCTATTGAAAGCAACTCAAAGGGAGGAAGATTGAAAAAAATAAGTCGTACGGCCTTGTTTTCACTACATCTCATCACATTGCTAAGCATCGGTCTTTTTTCTCAAGACGCTTTTGCAGAGAACATCAATCCAGCCTCACTTACAACAACACAAACAGAGCAGCGCCCAACACCCTTAACGCCTAAAGACTCCGCCACTTTAATAAAAAGCAGCGAACCTACAACTGATGATAACGCGCAGATCCTCACGATTATAGAGAACTATAAATCATCCCTGTTACTGGTAGTGGTGGGCATTGCACTTATTTTATTGCGCATATTAAGCCGAAAAAAGGTGAAGAACGATCCACAAAAACCCTCTTCGACCAAACCTGATATCACCGCCGAGAACAACACGCCCCCAAACACAATCCCTAAAACAGAACACGCTACCCCCGCCCCACTTGATGAACCATCTACAACAGAACCACACACTGATGAGCCCCCAGCATCAGAAACAACAGAGACCATGAATACAACCCTGTTGCCTGAAACAGAGAACACCCATCAAGCAGATGAGATACCCAATGTCCCTACACAAGAAGACAAACCTTTAATACCCACGCCGGTCACTGAGCCAGCGCCTAAGAAGACAGAACCAACGATGCCCAATGCCTCCACAGAAACCAGCACTGTTGTAGAAACAGAAACACCTACAGCACGTACCACGACCAACACGCCATCACAAACTGAACAAACCGAACAAACTGACAATCACACACCGACTGACCGTCGCCAATTTGCACAATTCCCTGTTCACAGTGGCTCTCTGGTGGTATATTGGACCAATAGAGATGGCTCCACGGGTCACGGCGCCGCAATCAATATCTCCTCCAACTATGCCGTTTTATTTGATGCTGCACTGTTTGATGCAGCGTCGATTGATAAATTAGTCTCCCCTGATCAGAATATCACACTCAAAGTCAGCAACGCACTGATCAGCAAAAGAGGTGCTGAACAGAGGGTCGCTATCATCACAGCGTTTGAAAACCACACCAGCAGCCGTATGCGGTGGATTGAATTAATGACAAGGATTACATAGGAAGTATATGATATTTTTACTCGCCGCACTAGCTACACTATTTACCGCCCTTTTCACCTACTACTGGCTCTCTTATCGGCCAAAAAAAGTATTGGCCCAGAAAATGCGTTTGCATAAAGATATTCGCCATGCGCTTACGACCCGCACTACATTAGAGAAAATCATCCAGACCCTTATTTCCAGAGAGGCAATCATTATGGCCTCGCTTACCAAACTTGAAGCTGAGCAGCAGAGCAAAGAAAAACTAGCGAAAGAGAACATCGAACACCTACGTACCCGTGAGTCAGAAATAAAAGTATCCATTGAAAAGTTAGAATCTGGCATGGAGAATAACATCTCGGCTGTCGTGACAAGAGAATCTAACTTAACCACCGCCATCAAACAGTTAGAAGCAGAAAAAGAAGCCAAACTCCAACAGCTTACATCCGAACTGGAAGCTCGCAGGATGGAAGTTCAGCAGTCGATGGACAAACTGGAAACTGAGATGGGTCGCAAGGTTTCAGCACTTGCTTTTCGCGAATCTGAACTCATTCAAGCCATCAGCAAACTTGAGTCTGACATGGAAACGCGTAAGAGCCATATGTTAAGTGAAATGGAGAACCAGATTGAACTACACAGAGAAGTGGAGATCAATCGCTTATCAAGCTGGATCGAGGAAGAAAAAGCGCGCCTGCAACAGCGCCTTGAAGATGAGGCCACAACGACAAATGCCTCAGCATAA
>JAUZRH010000302.1 GCA_030950555.1 Mariprofundus sp.
TAAAGAATCAGCCACTTTTTAAAAGCAATATGACTACCTATCGCGCCCATTCAGGGCTTGCTTATGCGCCAAACTCTTCGCCTTGAAGACGAACTTCTATCCTACGCAGCTTGGGACACTTTATTATTTCCGTGACCCTTAGTTCCTCAAAAAACAGTTCCACAACAAAGACAGCCCAGCAAGGCTTTGATGTTACGGCGCTGAAAATCCGTTTAGCACAGGCATTGCAGCGTGTGGAAGGTGTTGTTTAAATAGTTTAACAAGACTGGACGCTTAAAGAGGGGCAGAGTTGGCCGTTCATTTTAATACGATAGATTTAAGGCAATGAGTCGATGCGATGCATTGCTATGGAGGAAACCCATTGGCAAAACAGAACTTTAAATTTGAGAAACGTCAGAAAGAGCTCGGTAAACAGAAAAAAGCGGAAGAAAAACGGCTGCGTAAACAAGGCATTGAAGTCGACAGTGATGCTGAGAAAGAGAAGCCAGCAACACCCAGCGTAGATGACTGGCTCTCCAGTTGATAATGAGCAAAATATTTTTACCGCAGAGTTACGCAGGGTTCAAACAAGTCCACGTAAGTCATCCCTTCGAGCCCCTGCTTTTTAAAGCCCGATAGTGACTCACGTTTGAAAAGTATCTTTTTTTCGTCATTCCCGCTCCGGTCGGGAATGACGTACAATCCATACTTGAATCACTATGCGTACCAATCTATTCATCAAGACTATGTATTTCCACATAGGAACGAGGAAACAGAGCGTTTATTTGAATGGATTCCCGATTCAACCTTCGGGAATGACGATCGGGGGTCTGTATGCTCGTCATTCCCAATCCGGGCAGGAATGATGTACAATCCATACTTGAATCACTATTTTACAATAAAAGGGATGGAGGGACAATTACTCTGCGCCCTCTGCGGTGAATGGTTCTAATCGTTGCTGTTATTTTTCAGGGGCTATATTAAAGCCCCAGATCATCCCAAATATCATCAATATGTTTTTTCACATGCTCATCCATGCTTATGGGGCGGCCCCACTCGCGTTCACTTTCACCTTGCCACTTGTTGGTGGCATCAATGCCCACTTTTGAGCCTAAGCCGGCAATGGGCGAAGCAAAATCAAGGTAATCAATAGGTGTGCGTTCGGCCAGGGTGAAGTCGCGAGCCGGATCACAGCGGGTCGTAATGGCCCAGATGACCTCCTTCCAATCCCGACAATCGATATCCTCATCTACGACGATAATAAATTTTGTGTACATGAACTGGCGCAGATAGGACCAGATACCAAACATGACGCGTTTGGCATGCCCCGCATAGCCCTTGCGTATGGAAACGACGGCCATACGATAGGAGCACCCCTCCATAGGTAGGTAAAAATCCACTATTTCCGGGAACTGTTTACGCAGAATGGGTACAAACACCTCATTAAAGGCGAGCCCCAGTATCGCGGGCTCATCTGGTGGCTTGCCAGTATGGGTGGAGTGGTAGATTGCATCCTTGCGCATACTGATGCGTTCAACAGTAAATACAGGAAACATCTCTGTTTCATTATAATAGCCGGTATGGTCGCCAAATGGCCCCTCTTCGGCATATTCACTCAGTGATACATGTCCTTCGAGTACGATTTCAGCCGACGTGGGTACCTGTAGCGGCACGCTGGTGCACTCGGTCAACTGGGTTTTTTCACCGCGCAACAGCCCTGCAAATTGATATTCCGATAGTGTATCGGGGACAGGTGTGACTGCGGCTAGAATGGTGGCTGGATCAGCACCAATGACAACGGCACAGGGGAATGAGTCGGCGCCTGATTTTTTTGCTTCCAAGTGATCCTGAGCACCACCCCGGTGTTTAAGCCAGCGCATAATAAGCTTGTTTTTACCAATAAGTTGTTGGCGATAGATGCCTATGTTCTGGCGTGATTTATGTGGACCCTTGGTGACAACTAGACCCCATGTTAGTAGCGGTCCGATATCATCAGGCCAACATGTCTGAATGGGCAGGCAGGATAGATCCACGTCATCACCTGTGCGTACAACTGCTTGCCAAGGAGCCTTTTTTACTATTTTGGGCTGCATATGCAGCACTTTTTTCAGTATGGGAAATTTATCCCAGGCATCCTTTAGTCCTTTTGGAGGCTCAGGTTCCTTCAGATAAGCTAAAAGTGCGCCCACTTCGCGTAGTTCATCGGCAGATTCACGGCCCATGCCTAGAGCAATTCGTTCAGCGGTGCCAAATAGATTGGTTAAAACAGGTATATGGTGGCCTTTTACATTTTCAAATAGCAGCGCGGGACCCGCGGCGCGTAGCACGCGATCAGAAATCTCGGTGATTTCGAGGTGGGTCGTAATTTCAGTGGTGATGCGCTTAAGCAGCCCGCGCTTTTCTAGATCGGCTATAAAAGCGCGCATGTCGGGATAGCTCATGCAGTGCTGTTCTCAATATCAAAAATAGTATCGAGCTTTGATAGTTCAAAGATATCGCGGACATTGTCGCTCAAGCCAGAGAGGACAAAGCGACCACCGCTCTGACGGGCCCACTGTAGTCCTTCAACCAAGGTTGCAATCCCCGATGAATCCATGAAATCCACATCATTAAGCAGTATATGGATACGTTTCTGTTGAGAGGAAAAAAGTGGCTTGAGTTGTTCGCGTAAACTTGGGGAGGTATGAATCGTGACATCGCCTTTCACACGCAATACCGTACTTTCGTGATCTTGGTCTTCACGTTCAAAGATGAGTTTAGCTTTCATGATGATCTCCAGTACTGAGTTTGAAAATGAGGCGCCAATGATTGCCATCGGCAAGTATGTGATGCTCGCATGCGTCAGCGACAGAGCAGATGAGTTTTAATCCTAGGCCACCTGGCGTGAGATTTTCATGGTCGATTGGTTGCGTAGCTACCTCTTGCATGCAGCCAGCCCAGTTTAGGGCTGCATAGTCGCGGAAATCGAAGATTAACTGTGATGCTTCACCGCTATCATCAATGTGGCTTTCAAACTCAACCTTTCCCGGCTTACCGCCGTAAGCATGTTCGGCAATATTGGCAAACAGCTCGTCGATGGCAACGGCCACACGATTGCTACGTAGCTTACTTATATGGGCGCGAGCGCACATGACCGTCACAATAGAGCGTAGCACATGCAGACAATCACTATTGCAATTGAGTTGTAACTGCAATTTCCCAACTTGGCTACATGGCGAGGTAGGGAAAGCTACATCTTGAATATTAGGCTTATCTGTCATGGCAACACATCCGAGTATGATAGTCAGTTCCATGCTGCTTGCAAAGCTTGGCTCTGGATCCTTATGAAGCAAGTGATCGTCTTTATCCGCTGTAGGGTTTATGCTACGGCTATGGGCGAGAAAAATGAGCAGCGTGAAGAGGTGATAAGCGGGCTTTTGCAGCGCTTGGCTATGGTGCGCGGTTGGTCGCCACTGACCACTTCGTCTTATCGTAGTGATTTACTGCATGCCAATAGCTTTTTTATAGAACGCCATAGCACATTGATGCAGGCTGATGCAGAGGCAATACTTGCTTATATGGCGGAGTTGGGCCGGGATGGCTTGCGTACAACGACAATTCAGCGCCGACGCAGTGCGCTTTCGACATGGTACTCTTGGTTGCAGGAGCAAGGCTTGCGTGAAGATCATCCTGCCCGCCAACTGCCAAAGCTGCAAAAAAGTAGACCCTTACCTAAGCTGTTAAGTGAGCATGATGTGGAGCAGTTGCTCTTGGCACCAGCTGTCGAAGAGTTGGTGGGGCTGCGAGATCGCTGTATGTTAGAATTTTTATATGCCACGGGTGTACGCGTTAGCGAGTTGGTAGGGTTGACACGGGGGCAGTTGGATCTTGAAGGTGGTTTGGCGCGTGTGGTAGGCAAGGGTGATAAGGAGCGGCTGATCCCCTTTGGTGAGGAAGCAGGGCGGTGGCTGGAGCGCTGGTTGCTTGTGCGGCCGAACGAACCTGCGTCCCCCTTTCTGTTTGCCGGACGAGGAGGTAAGGCCATGACACGTCAGAATTTTTGGCTGCGTATTAAGCAGTATGCACAGTTAGCTGGAATCACCCCCTTGCCCTCGCCGCACACGCTTCGTCATGCATTTGCTACGCACCTGCTTAATCATGGTGCGGACTTGAGAGCTGTTCAGATGCTTTTAGGCCATGCGCATGTGACGACAACTGAAATTTATACCCATGTTTCACGTGCGCGTTTGCATGCGGTGGTGAATCGCGCCCATCCGCTCGGTCGATAGGGGGAAGCCTTTTCGAAACTGATTTGCTATCTTTGGCAACTAGCTAGGTTTAGCATCACTGCACACATTATTATTTAACTTGTGATGGCGGAGTGTATTATGCGCAGGGTATGAGAGATGATTCTTTGCATGGGTGCGATAGTGGCTTTGGCTTGCAAAAGGCGAGGTTCAACGGAGCAAGGGTCTGTTTGTTGGCATGAAGCAGGGCGCGCTGTGATTTTTTTATGATAGGAGATTGATATGGCAGATAATAATAGCTCGGGACTCCCTCCCCTTTCTTGTTACTCACCTGGTTTGGCAGGTATTCCTGTCGCTGAATCATCGGTCTCCTATGTGGATGGCCAACAAGGGCATCTGGAGTATCGCGGTATTGATATTGAGCAGTTGGCTGAGCATTCCTCTTTTGAAGAGACGGCATGGTTACTGCTGTATGGCGAACTACCCACGGCCGATGAGCTTAGTTCCTTTAATGCAGAGCTGCGTCATCACCGACGCATTAAATTCCGTATTCGCGATATGATGAAATGTTTTCCAGAGTCGGCTCATCCCATGGATTCGTTACAGTCAACGGTGGCAGCACTCGGTATGTTCTATCCCTTTCCAAAAAGCTTGGAGGGCAAGCTCAACTCTAAAACTGTACATCAGGTATGTGTTAACCTGATTGCCAAGTTGCCTACCTTGGTCGCAGCCCATGCGCGTATGCGCCATGGTGACGACCCGATTGCGCCGCGTGATGACCTTTCCCATGCTGCCAACTTCTATTATATGCTCACGGGTGAAGAGCCTTGTGATTTGACCGAGCGTATTTTAGATGTGGCGCTGATTGTACATGCTGAACATACCATGAATGCCAGCACCTTCGCCACGCTGGTGGTTGCCTCCACCCATGCCGACCCTTATACATCGATTAGTGCGGCTATAGGTACGCTGGCAGGGCCATTGCATGGTGGCGCAAATGAAGATGTGTTGCATATGCTTGACGAGATTGGCTCGGTTAAAGGGGCTGAAACCTATCTCACTCAGAAATTAGCGCATAAAGAGAAAATATCCGGCCTAGGCCATCGTGTTTATAAAACCAAAGATCCGCGTGCCACGCTATTGCAAAAACTCTATGTGGAGTTGACAGAAAAAATAGGTATCGATCCAACCTACGAGATTGCCAGGCATATTGAAGAGCTCTCCAAATCCACGCTGGGTGCGAAAGGCGTATGCCCGAATGTCGATTTCTATTCAGGCATTGTTTATCGTAAACTAGGCATCCCAACGGATCTATTTACGCCAATTTTCGCTGTATCGCGCGTCTCCGGCTGGCTAGCCCATTGGAAAGAGCAGCTTGGAAGTGGGCGTATTTATCGTCCAAACCAGATTTACCAGGGTGAGCATGGCAAAGGCTATACACCGATAGATCAGAGGTAAGGGCCACGGAAAGAATAAAGTATCCAGATTGTGTGCAGGATAGTCGTTGGATTCAAGGCGCCAAATCAAGCGCATAAGCAAGCCCTGAATGGGCGCGATAGCCTACTGCCTTTAGTCGTAACGCTGTGGCAACGCAGAATGCGGGCTTATAGACCAGCACGTGGATGATTTATTCTTTCCGTGGCCCTTACTCCATGCGCACATCCAGTTTGTCGCGCAGTGCATCGCCAAGCAGGTTTACGGCCATGACAAGAACAAAAAGTATCACGCCCGGCCACAGTACCAATGTAGGGGCGACCAGCATCAGCTGGGAACCTTCGCGAATCATCGTGCCTAGCGATGCGTTTGGAGACTGCACACCGACACCCAGAAAGGAGAGTCCGGCTTCACCAATAATCACTGCAGCCAAACCGAAACTCGCTTCGATCAGTAGCGGCGGTGCTATATTCGGCATGAGGTGGTGTAAAGCAATATACGAGACAGGTGTACCATTGGCAATCGCAGCCTCAACAAAAGGGGCCGATTTCAGACTAAGTACCTGCGTTCGACTCAAACGAGCAAAACCAACCCAGCCAACAACCACGAGCGCCATCACCAAATTATCCACCCCCGGGCCAAGCATCGCGGCCAAAGCAATCGCCAGTAAAATACCGGGAAAGGAGAGCACAATATCAGCCATACGCATCAGCACGATATCGAGCCAACCACCAAACCAGCCCGCCAGCACCCCCAAACTAATGCCAACAACGGCTCCCAAAACAACCACAAGCAAACCAACCAGCAGCGATAGTTGCAAGCCCTCCGCCAACCGGGCCAAAAGATCACGCCCCAAGGCATCTGTCCCTAACAGATGAGCCCGACTCATACCGTTTAACACCTTATCCAAGTCAATCGCATCGCCATCAAGCCCCGTGACTGCCGCCAGCAACAGCACCGAAACTGGCAAACAGAAGCAAGCAATCACCAGCTTCAGCATCACTTTAGACATCCGCTAGCCTGCGTGGACCTAACAAAGAGCCGCCACTTACCTTCACAAGATCCCATTGACCTCTGATATAAATCGGAACATTGTTTCTCCCTCTCCACCCAGTAGATACGCACAAGGTAAGCTTTGTAAAAAAAATTGCCAACTTGCGTGAGTATTTAGGAGACTGTCCGAGAATAGAAGCCGTAGCGAGGGAATCCCATCTGGCGTTATGTTTTCGTTCATTTGAGGCGAACATCAAGGTGTCAAAACGAATGAAACGGAAAACAGGGCACAATGGGGTTTCCGCAGTAGGTCTTTCTATTCTCGGACAGCCTCCTCATACCTGCAAAAAGTAAACAGACGAGGCTTATACATGCGTAGCTTGAAACCAAAATCCGGCTCCCTCGCCATAAAAGGCAATAGCAAAGCGCGCCAACTGCTGCTTTTATGCATGAGTTTCACCGCAGCTATTTCTTTTCTCTATCTATCGGGGCTCTTCAAGCCTGCACATCACCTTATATCGGATCTTTTACAGACGCAGCTACCTGCATCACCAACATCAAAGCCTATTGTCTATCTACTAATTACAGATAATAGCCTGATCGAGGCTGATGAGGTGGATGGAATTAGCTGGCCATGGCCCCGATCAGCCTATGGCGAAGCCGTTCGTTTTTTGAAAAATGCTGGTGCTGCTGAAATCATCTTCGACGTGATGTTTACCGAACGCTCTGTCCATGGGTTAGCTGATGACATTAGTTTTTCTGAGAGTTTTCAGGGGGCAAATGTTACCCTCGCTAGCCTCTCTAGTAGTAAGCAAAACCATATGTCAAAAAAACTATTAAAGACAAATAGCTTACTCACTAAGCCGTTCACTCTGAATATCCAAGGTATTAAAAAAAGTGCGTTGCAAGATTTTCCTTATCTAAGAGCTCCCGTACAAGAGCTGGCAGCTAGAGCAAAAGGAATTGGCGATGTAAAATTCATCCAAGACAGCGATGGCATAGGCCGGCGTGTGCCTCTATTCATTCGCAGCGGTGATCAATTTCACCCTACACTTGCTCTTTCTGCTGCAGCCAGCCTACTCGGCATCACCTCCTACCAAATGCAGGGACAAGAACTTATCATGACAGGAGATCACATAGAGCGACGCATCCCACTAGATCATCAGGGCATGGCTCACCTACATTATTTTGGCGACTCAAATCTGTACGATAAATACCTTTTATTACGCCTTATTAAGTCGCAGATAAAGATCGATGCGGGAGAGCCACCCTACTACGCCCCTGCACTGTTTAAGGACAAAATTGTAATTATAGGTTCTGATGCCACCGACTTAAAAGATTTTAGACCCAACCCATTCAATAAAACCAATGATACAGGTGCCCACTACCATGCTACTGCCATCCATAACATCCTGGAAAATAGCTTCCTAACTGAGCATTATGATCCGCTGTATGTACTTCCTATCTTACTACTCAGCGGACTCATTCTCGCTTTAATCATGGCGAGACAGAGTGCTATCGTTGGTTTTTTATATTCATTCCTACTTCTACTACTCATCCATAGTAGTGCACTTTACCTCTTCATCTATCATGACCTATTGATCGACATATCCGCGGCCTCTGTGAATATTATTGGCTGCTTTATTTTAGCTACCGGCTTCAACTATGTTGCCGAATCAAAACAGCGTCATTTTATCACCAGTGCATTTGGTCAATACCTTGCACCGGGTGTCGTCAAGGCATTGGTTGATAATCCCGATCGACTATTGCTTGGTGGTGAAGTAAGGATAATGACTGCTTTTTTCTCTGATATTCAGGGCTTTTCAACATTCTCAGAAAAACTATCCCCTGAAGATCTGGTAACACTGCTGAATGAGTATTTAAGTGAAATGTGCGACATTATTGGCAAACATCAAGGCACGGTCGATAAGTTTGAAGGCGATGCCATTATGGCTTTCTGGGGCGCACCACTACCAATGGCGGATCACGCTCGTCTGGCTCTTCTTGCTTCACTTGAGATGCAACAGAAACTGGTAGAGATGCGCCAGAAGTGGGCCACCGAGGGTAGAGATCAACTGCATGTAAGAATGGGCTTAAACAGCGGACCGATGCTAGTAGGTAACATGGGATCACGCACGCGCATGAATTACACGATTATGGGTGATGCCGTGAATCTGGCCTCTCGATTGGAAGCTGGAAATAAATTTTACGGCACGTATCTGATGATGACAAAAGCCACCAAAGAGCTGGCTGGGGCTGGTTTTGTCACCAGAAAGCTCGATTGCATTCAAGTCATCGGTAAAAAGAAGCCGGTCATTATCTATGAGATTTTAGGCCATGAGGGGACTCTTTCACAAGTGCAACTGTCAGCCATAAAACATTTCGAAAAGGGCTTGGAGCACTACCACATTGGAGACTTCAAATTGGCAAAACAGTGTTTCACCGCTACACTTGGCCTCATTCCGAATGACCCACCCGCGCAAGAATTTTTACGTCGTTTGGCCTCTATAGATAAAACCCCGCCAACAGGAGAGTGGAATGGTATATTTAAAGCAGATATTAAAGGTTAGCCTAGCGATTATCTGCTTCATTGCATTTATTGTGCCTGCACAGGCCGCAAGTCATCCAAAAAAGGGAAATGCCTTACAGATTACTATTGAGCAAGCGCTACTGAAAAGCTCTCCACGCGCATTCGGCAGTAAGATTCTAAAAAAACTAAACCGAGGCAGCAAAGTCATCTATCAAGGAAAAACCGGCATCTACTATCAAGTAAAAGCGGGAAAGCAGTCAGGTTATATTACAACAAAAGCTGTTCTCGTACAGGATACTTTCAGCAGCTTTTCCCGATCAGATAAGGTAAGTCAATCAGATATGGCGGCGGCCACCAAAGGTTTTTCACCTGAAGTAGAAAAGCAGAATAGAAAAAACAAACAACTTCGTTACGACCGGATGGATCAAGCTGAAAAGAGCTCCACCATCGCCAGCACGAGCCGAAGCCTCAGCACTTTTCGCAAAACAGGAAAACTAGGAGAGTTCCAATGAAGAAAATTGCTCTGACTACGCTACTATTTCTATTTACCTCTTCTTCCGCAATGGCCTTTAATTTCAATATAGATGATTTGAAAAATATCGACTTAAACAAGATTGCTAAAACAGGGAAGAGCATCAGTCAATCTGTCCGCTCTTTTTCCGAAGAGGAGCGCTACTATATTGGTCGCGCTAGTGGCGCTCGACTACTCTCAGGTCACCGTCTGCTCAAACAACGAGCCTTACAGGATTACATCTCAGCAATCGGTCTAACGCTAGCCATGGGCTCTAGCCGACCAGAGCTTTATGCAGGCTACCATTTTATTATTATAAATGAGCCTAAGTTAATCAATGCCTACGCCATGCCGGGCGGCTTCATATTTATCACTACGGGACTGATTCGCAAGGCAGCCAGTGAAGATGAACTGGCCGCTGTACTCGCCCATGAAGTCGCTCACCTGGTACTCGATCACCCGATTGGTTCAGTGAAGTCTCAATATAGAAATGCACTTATGAAGGATATTTTAGCTGAAGCGGGCAAAAATGCTTCTAAACAAGCACAGAAAGTCGCCAAGCTGGCTGGAGGCCTAAATAATCTCTCCAACATGATGGTCGATTTTGCCGCCAAAGGTTATAGTCGTTCAAAAGAGGAGGATGCCGATATGGAGGCAATCACCATATTGAAAAGCTCCGGCTATGACCCTAAGGCCCTCCCTTCGATATTAGCCAAACTCCATAGCATTGGCACCGGTATTTCAGGCACACATGGCAATGCTAAAGCCAGAGCACAGGCCGTCACCAAGGAACTAAACCATCAGAAGAAACGCTCTATCGTCAAAGCAAGGACAAAGCGATTTGCCCTTATAAAAAAATAGACTAGCAAACGCTTCGGGTCGCTTTTTTGTTATGCTTTCGTATCATAACCGGCTACCTCCTTCGAACCACGTATAGCTCTCACAGACTCATACCGGCTTGAGAAGGACACCTTAAGGGGGCGCCCTATCAGATCGGAAATCACAACTAGTGCAGACTATCGATGAAGAGAGGGAGTTCAAATCACACTCAGATATATATCTGAAAAAACCATAGCTATTGTGCAAGAGGCCGATTCACCCCTACTGCATGGAGAACGAATGATCTGCAACCATAACATTGTATGACCACACACTGAGGATATATGAAAAAAACATTTAATTTAACCCACCCGAAAATAAAGAGCGCCCGCTTAGCCGACAAAGCCAGAAGTGACGTCAAAAAGTATCTAAAGAGAGAGCTTCAAAAAGAGCTTCCTGAAGGCTCTTCGTTCTGGGAATTTGATTGCAAATTTGGTCCTACAGCCGAAAAAGCCAAGTCCCTTCACGTGGCTGATATTGGCAAAGCGATAGATCAAGCCGAAGAACAGCAGCTAGGATCGTTTTATGTGGAGATTATTGCCCGAGCAGCAACAGCCAATTAGGCGAAACTGAAGAGAACAAGCCGATGATTGAACTCCTATTGCTTACAATTGCATGTGTGTGCCTACTTTCCATTCTATGGTCGACACTCGCCACAGGCATTTCACCGATGCCGAGTTCAAAAAAAGCATGCCGTGCCATCTTAATCGCCAGCGAACAAGCAGATCACGGAAGTATCATTGATCTGGGTTGCGGCTGGGGCACGCTGCTGTTTGCCTTGGTACAAAAATATCCCGGCCGCCCCATTATCGGCTACGAACTCTCATGGCTCCCTTATCTCTATTGCCAAAGCTACAAACGCATCTTCCGTATGCATCAACTGACGATCTACCGACAAAATTTTAGCGCAGCGACACTGTCTACGGCCGCCTTACTAATCTGCTATCTATCACCCCAAGGCATGCGCGAGGTGCAACAAAAAATGGCAGAAGATCCCTCTTCAAAGACCCTACTAATCAGCAGCACCTTTGCCCTACCGGACACCCTACCGCTGCACACCACACGAGTGGATGATCTCTACCGGACACCCATCTATACCTACACGTGCCATTCGTTAAGACAGTGATTGATGATGGATTGTCCATCACGCCCGAATGCTTTTATCGGGAGTTCATAGTAGTGATTCATGCATGGGTCATCTTTACTTCTACCTGATTACGTATAAAGCTCAGCTACCTTTCGGTCTATTAAAAAAACGGGCTTCCCTTTTAAGACAGGACAATAATGATTATAACTGGTTTCGCGAGGTCAAACAGAGCGTTTTTTTTAGAAATGGATTCCCATCTTCATGGGAATGACGAGAAAAGACAGCTCAAGCTTGAATCACTATAATTCGATGTTCCAGTTTTTATATGTGAGGTATCATCGCTTTAAAACCTTTCACCACAGCGGGCGCAGAGGAAATACAGGGGGATAGAATACAAACGTTCATTGGGCATCCTTCATTTTCCAACTTACACATTAAGGCTTCGCCAAATAGCGGACTCCCATGATTCATCCGGCTTATGGAAGATGAAGATATATCTTTCAGTTACGAGGTAACGTAAAGCGTCAACTCTTTTTTATAGTTGGTGAAGGATGCCGTTAATTGAACATGTTTATTTATGATCATGATTTTCTTCGTGCCCTTCGTGACTCTGTGGTGGAAAGTTTTTGACTGTTTTATGGATGTGGTTAAGACGTTAATTCGTGGTCGTCGTGGGACAAGGCGAATGGTTGTAAATAAGTATACAGCATGAACTATTGACTTTGCGGCTGCAAATACAAAAATAGCCGATGCTGGTTTATAGACATCACAGGACTCGATGCAAGGAGGCACTCATGGCACTACGCATTACCGATGATTGCATCAACTGTACCGTATGCGAATCAGAGTGCCCGAATGTGGGTATCACTAAAGGCCCTGATATTTATCAGATCGATCAAAACCTCTGCACAGAGTGTGTTGGTCATTATGATAGTCCCAGATGTATGGAGCTTTGCCCAATCGACTCGGCCATTATGAACCCACAACAAAAGCCCGTCAAAAAGAGCAAAGTATCCGGATTTTTCTCAGCCCTGAAGCTGACAAAATAGAACAGTGCTTAGCTTATAAATTTCAGTTCCCCTTTTAAGACGGGACAACAATGATTACAACAATTCACGTCTTGATTGAAGTGCGCGGAACAAGCCCTGAATGGGCGCGATAGACTGCTGCCTTTAATAGTAACGCTGTGGCAACGCAGAATGCGGACTTATAGACCAGCACGTGGATGATTTATCCTTTCCGCGGCCCTTACCTCGCAGCTGAAAGATATCTCTTCATCTTCCGTAAGTCGTTTAATCATGGGCGTTTTTTATTGATCCCCTCACCCCAACCCTCTCCCTGAGGGAGAGGGTATTGCTCACGTCACAGTGCATTTGCACGCTGAAACTCTTGCTCCCTCTCCCTACGGGAGAGGGTTGGGGTGAGGGAATCGACTATTTAGCGAAGCCTTTTCCGTCTTAAAAAAACCTCAGGGCCGCGGAAGATATTAATCATCCACGTGCTGGTCTATAAGCCCGCATGCTTCGTTGTAGCATCCGTTACAATGAAAGGCAGTAGTCTATCGCGCCTATTCAAGGCTTGCTTATGCGCCTTATTCTACGCCTTGAATCCGACAAATATCCTACACATAACCTGGATACTTTATTATTTCCGTGGCCCTTAATATGTAAACCGGAAAATGAAGGATGCCGATTTGCTAACTTTAAATATTCGTACCGGCTCAAGTATGTTTATTGATGATACGAATTACCTTGGTGACTCTGTGGTGGAAAGTCTTTGACTGTTTAAACTATGAAGCCATCAGGTAAATGGCAAAGCCAGAGACTATCCCCTGGGGGACGAAGTCCACGAAGAAAAATACGCATGTAGAGCAAGATGATGGCAAACTGTTTTACGGATGCAGTTAAGGGCCGAAGGTATGGTTCTATGCGCATTTTGAACATAAACCAGTGGTCTAAAGCATGGGCTTCGATTTTTTTTGCAACAGAACTGCCACATCTAATGGTAATTCCACGCCATTCAGGGCCTTCTTATGCAACACGATTAGCTTAGTCGCTGTCTAGGATCTAGCCATAAAGTCAACAGATCGGCCAATAAATTAGCTAGCACATAGAACGTAGCGATAATCAAGATACATCCTTGAACCAAAGGATAGTCACGGCGTTGAATCGCCTCAATCGTCAGCAGACCCAGTCCCGGCCAGTCAAATACAGTCTCCGTTATTACGGCGCCTCCCAGCACCGCACCCAATTGAAGTGCGAACAGGGTAATAACTGGCACGGCCGCTAATCGCGCCGCATGCGACCACCATATACGCTGTTCTGAAATACCAAAGGCCCGTGCAGTGCGTGTTGAGTCCGTATTCATCGCTTCCAACCATGATGAGCGAGCCATGCGCGATAGCACCGCTGAGAGCGCCGTCGCCAAAGTGATGGCAGGCAACACAATGGAACCCGGCTGATCCATACCTGAGATAGGCAACCAACCTAGTCCTAGTGCAAATAGCAGCATCAATATTGGCCCCAGCCAGAAATTAGGAATAGAGACACCAATCAGAGAGAACCCCATTGCAGCCACATCTTGCCCCTCGCCAGCATGTCGAGCTGACCAGTAGCCAAGAGGTAGCGCTAGAAAGAGCGCAAGCAACAAACTAACCAAGGCCAACTCCGCTGTTGCACCGACACGCTCCAAGATCAATGTCAAAACAGCACGCTGATCAACCAGACTTCGACCCCACTCACCATGTACTAAACCTGCTAAGTAGTGCCCATATTGTGTGAGTATCGGTTGATCCAAACCCAGCGCCTGACGCAGCGCCTCGCGATCAGCCACCATTGCGGTCTCCCCCAATAGTGCATCAACGGGATCACCAGGCACCAGATGCAGCAGGAAAAAGACCAATGTAACCACACCAAATAGTGTCGGCAGAGTCTGCAACAGGCGCGAAAAAACAGTACGTAGAAACACAGCTCCACCCTAGAAGGTGGTCCGAGAATGGCAAATGCAGGAACCACTTGCCCCCCATGGGCGGCGATTAAGGGCCCCACTTTGGCCTATTTCCAGGTTGCTTTCAGGGTATATAATGATTCATGCTTGAAGATATATTTTCTCGTCAGAGCCCATTGCAAAACTCTGGGTGGATGAGCGGCAATCCCACTTTGAGTCCATTTTTGAGGTGGAATGAGGTGCATGGTGCTTCCATGGAGCAAACAACAGCGCGGAAATGGGCCAAAGTGGGGCCGCCGATCGCCGCTCACGAGTTTTGCAATTGGCTCGTCATTCCCGCGAAGGCGGGAATCCATTGTTATCAATCACATTCTTCTCCAAACAGATTTCCGATCAGGTCGGGAATGACAAACAATCCATACTTGAATCGGCATCCTTCATTTTCCGGTTTACGGAAGATGAAGAGACACCTTGCAGCTGTGAGGTAACGTAAGGGCCGCGGAAAGAATAAATCATCCACGTGCTGGTCTATAAGTCCGCATTCTGCGTTACCACAGAGTTACGACTAAAGGCAGTAGGCTATCGCGCCCATTCAGGGCTTGCTTATGCGCTTGACTTGGCGCCTTGAATCCAACAACTATCCTGCGCATAATCTGGATACTTTATTCTTTCCGCGGCATCCTTCATATAACCCCAAAAGTAGTTGACACTTTTTTCAAAAAACATGTTGCCAATAGGATGGACAGATCATCAAAAGATGATTTTAAAAAAAAGCATCCTTCACCAACCATAAAAAATAGTTAACGCTTTACGTTACCTCGCAACTGAAAGATATATCTTCATCTTCCGTAAGTCGGATGAATCATGGGCGTTTTTTATTGATCCCCTCACCCAAGCCCTCTCCCTGAGGGAGAGGGTATTGCTCACGTCACAGTGCATTTG
>JAUZRH010000303.1 GCA_030950555.1 Mariprofundus sp.
CATCCAAAAGGTGCGCAGGATAGTTGTTGGATTCAAGGCGCAGAAACAGGCGCATAGCTGGGCCTATGTAACTGTTTCTGCAACGTAGAAGGCGAGCTTATAGACCAGTACGTGGATGTTTTATTATTTCCGCGGCCCTAATAAGGCCATCGCGCCCCTTCAGGGTTTGCTTATGCGCCAAACAGTGCGCCTTGAATCCGAACTCCTACCCTTCGCATAACGTGACAATGATTTAGTTCCGCAGCCCTAACACTACGGGGTGTTTTTCTTGGTGCCTTTGTGGTGCGCCGTAGGCTGTTTTTAACAGCTTTATTCGATAGAGTTTTATGATTTTCAAATAGTTGACTTAGGCATTGTGAAATTAAGGCTGTGGCGATGGTGAACTATCGATCAGTATGCGGCCATGGATAGATATGATCTAATTATTATGGGTGCAGGTGCGGCGGGATTGATGTGTGCAGGTACGGCTGCGATGATGGGCAAATCGGTGCTGGTTCTTGATCATGCGGAAAAAGCGGGCAAGAAAATTCTCATCTCTGGTGGAGGGCGGTGTAATTTCACGAATCGTTTTGCTAGTGCCAGTGACTATGTTTCGGCCAATGCTCACTTTTGTAAATCAGCCTTGGCGCGTTTTAGTGCGGCGGACTTTATCGACATGGTGGAACGAGCTGGTATTGCTTATCACGAGCGCAAACATGGGCAGCTCTTCTGTGACAAGTCAGCGAAGGATATGCTTGAAATGTTACTCGCCCCCTGCCGTGCTTCTGGGGTGAATATATTATTGCAGACAGAAATTCATACGGTAGAAAAAAAAGAGCAGTTTCAGCTCTCTACAAGCCGTGGTGCGTTCTGCTCGAATGCTCTGGTTGTTGCTACTGGCGGCCTTTCTATTCCTAAGATGGGGGCAAGCGCATTTGGCCTCAAGATTGCTGAATCCTTTGCTTTGAACGTGATTACGCCGAGTGCTGGTTTGGTGCCATTTACCTTCACAGGCAGAGAAAAAGAGCGCCTAATTACGCTCGCTGGTATCTCTCTGGATGTGACGCTCCACTGTCATGGTCACAGCTTTAGTGAAGCGATGTTATTTACGCACCGGGGCTTATCAGGACCGGCAGTGTTGCAAGCCTCCTCTTTTTGGCAGCTAGGCGATTCGATTTCAATAGACCTTCTGCCGCAAGTAGATGTTGCAGAATTTTTGACATTGAAGCGCCAACAGCGGCCACAGGCACAGCTCTCCACGCTGCTTGCTGAATTGCTGCCAAAACGCTTGGTGCAGTTGTTACTAGAAGATGCTTTTTCTGACGTAAGACTGAACCAAATCGGTGAAAAACAGCTTGGTATGTTGAATAAGCTGCTGCATGGCTGGCAGCTTAAACCAAATGGCACCGAAGGTTATCGAACTGCTGAAGTGACGATGGGTGGTGTCGATACTGATGAGTTATCATCCAAGACGATGCAGTGCAAGCGTGTGGACGGGCTCTATTTTATTGGCGAAGTGGTTGATGTTACGGGCGCTTTAGGTGGCTTTAACTTTCAGTGGGCATGGTCTTCCGGTTATGCTGCGGCGATGGCGATTGCAGAGCGTTGATTGAGCTCTAAAGATAAATAAGCTGTTGCACAGTAAATCTAGTGCAAACAAATTCACACGCTCCTGATCTCAATAGTTATGCGGGGTTGTGGGTGAATCGTATCACCAAAGTCATCATGAGAATGGCTGTCTAATCTCTTGGTTTATTGACACGGGCTGGGCGAAGCTGACAATTACCGTTTTATAAAGCAGTTGTATCCAATTTGCCACCAAGAGGATCTTATGACAATTGAAGAGTTGAGTATTGACTATGAAGATGGCGGTATCCTTACGACCAAGCAGCTGGATAAGGTTATTCTGAGTAAAGGCGCATGGACGACGATTCTGTTTCGTTATCAGAGTTGGGTGAGTGCAAAAGAGGCATATAGTGAAGATAAATATACTATCCGCCGTTTTCAGAAGCGTGAAGGCGCATATGTGCCGCGTTCTAAATTTAACATTACCAATGCCAAGCAGGCAAAATTGATTATTGAATCCCTGCAAGCGTGGGTGGACGACGTGTAGTCGTGGCGAATATAACGGTTGTTCATACCAGCATGGGTAGTGAGCTAGATGCCAATAAGCTTGCTGAGGCTCTGATTGAGAAACGTTTGGCTGCATGCGTTCAGATTAATGGGCCAGGGGTGTCTGTTTATAGTTGGCAAGGCGAGATTGAGAAGGCAAATGAGTGGTACTTGACGATTAAAACGCCTGCACATTTCGCTAAAACGCTACTTCTATGGTTGGAAAAACATCATCCGTATGAAATACCCGAGATTAGTTGGTCTACGTGTGTTTGCTCGCTCGCCTATGGTGAGTGGGCAGCAGATGCTGTGGATGTAAGGAAATAACCCATAGTCCGACCAAGCGTTAGGGCCACGGAAAGAATAAAGTATCCAGATTATGCGCAGGATAGTAGTTGGATTCAAGGCGCCAAATCAAGCGCATAAGCAAGCCCTGAATGGGCGCGATAGCCTACTGTCTTTAGTCGTAACTCTGTGGTAACGCAGAATGCGGACTTATAGACCAGCACGTGGATGATTTATTCTTTCCGCGGCCCTTAGATCAATAACACGTGGTCCATTTAAGAAATAGGGAGTTTGAATGATTGAAGTTACTTTTGCCGGCGCCTTTATCGCAGGGCTACTCTCTTTTTTGTCGCCTTGCGTTTTGCCGTTGGTACCTGCATATCTATCGTATATCTCAGGTGTTTCAGTGACCGAGTTGCGACAGCAGAGTGATGGTACAGGTTCGGTGCGGCGTCATGCGCTGATCCAGTCGTTATGGTTTATTGCCGGTTTTAGTCTGGTGTTTATTGCTTTGGGCGCATCGGCGTCACTGCTTGGACAGTGGATGTTGATGCATATGGCTATATTGGGCAAGATTGCAGGGACTATTATTGTCATTTTTGGTCTTCACTATACCGGTATTATTCGTATTCCTCTGTTGATGATGGAAGCACGTTTTGATACTGGCGGCGTCAATGCCAAACGTGGTGTGGGGGCGCTGATACTAGGCAGTGCTTTTGCTTTTGGTTGGACACCTTGTATCGGTCCTATTTTGGGCGCTATTCTGGCTATTGCGGGTGTGCAGGCCGAAATGATGCGTGGCATTCTACTGCTTGCGACCTATTCCTTGGGCTTGGGTATTCCGTTTCTGCTCGCAGCTTTAGCGACCGATAGTTTTTTACGCTGGACCCAAGTTTTTAAAAGTCAATTTTCTCTTGTGGAGAAGCTTTCGGGTGTGCTACTTATCCTCGTTGGCGTGCTTATTTTCCTTGGTAGTTTTAGTGTTGTATCATCATGGATTATCGATTGGTTTCCTTTTCTAGCTGATTTGGAAGGCAGTCTAAATCCGTGATGTGGTGGCCTCTATTTGGCCTGTCATTTTTCTGACAGTTGACCGCTATTGGCGCTAGTGATTCAATGTCATCCATGCAGAGTAATCAAAAGCGTGAATTGGAGCAGCGTATAGAGTTGTTGACAGAATATTTGTCAACAATCAGACGCAATATGGAGGGGCTGGTCGCGGATAATCATCGTCTGCGCGAGGTTGTTCGTATTGCTGAAAGTGAGTTGCGTAAGCGTCGCGATCAGGCTGAGTTACGCGAGCATGAGATGGAAGGGATGCAAAACGCCAAGTTGGAAGCAAAAGCCAGAGTTGAACATGTATTGGAAAAGGTGGATGAATTGCTTTCCAATCAACAAGAGGATGCATCGTGAGTAAGGTCGTTGAAATAACCCTGATGGGACGCACTTTTTCGATTGTTTCGGATGAGGACCCTGCGCATGTTCAAGCTGCTGCTGCGCTTGTGCAGTTGAAAGTAGATGAATATCGCAAGATGGGTGCATCGGTTGCATCCGATAGATTGTTAGCCTTAGTCTCACTAAATTTGGCCGGAGAGCTGTTGGCTAGTAAACAAATAAAAATTGATGGCATTGATGACTTGATTTCCGGCTTTGACCACGTAGTATTACAAGCAGAATCTTTATCAAAAGCGTCCCTGCGTTGAACGAATGGCAATTATGTTGCCTGAGCCGATGCTTGTCGAATGGGAGCTGAGCTACCTTAGCTGTGTGAATCCCTCTTTTGGGATACCTGATGCGAAGGTGCTGCGCCCACCTCTTGTTAGAGGGTTCGACAACAAACTGCCTAACGTCAACGCGGGGACACCTTTTTGAACCTAATAGAAGCGCTATAGCACTGCTGGAACCGTTGATATGACCACCCCCCGTATGGAAAAATCTGTTTTACGCGCAACAGCGCAGTCGGCTCGCCAACAGCTCGGCGTTGAGTGTCGCCGTGCCTTTTCTGCCGTCATTGTGCAACGCCTTACGGCGATGCTTGCTGCTGAACAGGCCGCGTGTCTGCTGACATATCGCTCTATGCGTAGTGAAGTTGATACATCAGCGCTTTTTTCCCAGCCAGTTGTTAAGCTGTTTGCGCCGCTTAGCCATGATCATCAACATATGGAGTGGCGGCAAGTTGATGCTTCTACGACTTGGAGCAGAGGTGTTTTTGGTGTGTATGAGCCGGATTTCGGTGGCTTATGGATCCCTTCTGCGGGGCGCTCGATTTTAGCCTGTCCACTGGTGGGGTTTGATCGTTCAGGGAATCGCTTGGGTATGGGCAAAGGCTGTTTTGACTACTGGTTGGCAAGCAATCGTGGTTCGATTGAGTTGTTGGTTGGTCTGGCTTACGGTTGCCAGGAAGTCAGCGCTATGGTGCCCGAGCCACACGACATAGGCATGGATTATATAATTACAGAAAATGAGGTGGTTCAATGTCAGATGCTTTAAATGTGCTGGTGATTGGCGATATTATAGGTAAAGCCGGACGCCGGGCGCTGAATCAACATCTGCCAGCACTTATTGATACGCATCATATAGATTTTGTCGTGGCGAACGGTGAAAATTTGGCGCATGGCTTTGGCACCAATGCAAAGGTGGCAACTGAAATGTTCAAGGCGGGCGTGGATGTCTTGACCAATGGCAATCACTGCTGGGATCAGCGCGAGTTTATGGACTTGATCGACAAAGATGATCGCTATGTGCGGCCCATGAACTTTTCGGCATTTGCCCCTGGCCGCGGCTGGACAGTGCAGCAGAGCAAGCGTGGCCATAGAATTGCCGTGATGAATCTGATTGGTCAGACTTTTATGGGGGCGTGGGACTGCCCTTTTGCCGCAGCGGATCGAGCGATGGGTGAAATTCCGCACGATGTGAGTGCGATTCTGGTTGATATGCATGCAGAAGCGAGCAGTGAAAAAATGGGTATGGGCTGGCATCTGGACGGTCGTGCTTCATTTGTCTATGGAACTCATACGCATATCCCAACGTGTGATGAGACTATTCACGCTTCCGGCACCGCTTACCAATCGGATATAGGCATGACGGGCTCCTATCAATCCATTATTGGTATGCAGGTAGAGGGGGCGTTAACGCGCATGGTCAAGCGACTTCCACAGCGCTTTGAGGCAGTAGAGCAGGGCGGTTCTATTTTTGCTACGAAGGTTAGCATTAACTCGTCTACCCGGATGGCCAGCTCTATTGAGCGCATCCATATTCCACCGGCTTGATAGGAGTTTTTTATGTATGATGATAATACGGGTGCTATTGATCTGTTTGCGGCGTTTGATGATGTGGTGCGCCAGAGTGTAAGTATGATTTTGCAGCTGGAGCCGGATGCACAAAAGTTTATTGAGCGGTTTACCAGCGCCGTATTAAGCAATGAGTATGACTTCTTTAACAGTATGGAGAAGGATCGTGATGAGAAGCGCTGTCTGGCACGCCTGTTTGCTATGAATATCTGGAATGCCATGCCGCTTCCATCCAACCATTATCGCCCGCTGCCACTGCCGACGGCCAAGAGTAATGACCCCTGTTTTTGTGGTTCTGGAAAGAAATATATAAAGTGCTGTGAGCCCTTGGCAGCGGGCGGTATGCCGGATATTCCTGAAGAGATGATGATGCTATATCTGCTAGAGGCGGTGCCAATCAAGCAGCTTAAGCAGATGTGGCAGGAGGTGGAGCACTCTCTGTTAGGCTTTGTTGCCAGCGAATGGATTAAACGGGATAGTCATAGCGTGGATTGGCAGGAGCGTGCGCTGTTAATGCTGGAGCCGATCTTTAAACAGGATGATGCGCTGTTGGATGAGGACGATGAGCTGGCCTTTGATAGCATGTTGGATATCTGTACGATGCTGAACAAGCCACGTAAGAAGAGTGCGCTAACCAAACGCATATTGCAGCATCCTAATAAATCGTTACAGCTGGCAGCTCTGCAGCGCCACTGCTGTCAGCTAGGTGATCAGGGTAGGGAAGATGAGGCTTGGGTATACTTTCAACAAGCTCAACGACTTGATCCTAATAACCCGAATTTGAGTCATTTGGAAATTTTACTACTGATGCAGCAGGGCAAAATAGAGCAGATGCAGCAGCGTGGTAGCTATTGGATTAAACGCCTAGGTAATATGAATGATGATGGTGATCTGGATGAGTTGATCGAAATGCTCAGGGAGATGATCTCGGATACACCAGCGGCGGTGGGCTACTTGATCGAGCAAGAGAGCCCGGGAGCATCCAGGATGATTGCATGGATGCAAGCAGTGGCTGATGATATACCACCGCTACTGCAGCAGCTAGACGCTGAGCACGGTGAAATTGAGCTGATCAATGTGGCTGACAGAGCGCTTGAAGAGGCGTGGTATGAATTGATGGAATATTGCGATGACCCTTGGCTAAATCCAGACCCCTGGCTAACGATGCTGGAGTTACATCCTGAACTGGCAGGCCACATCAGCGTGATAGATGATCTGCTTGGCTTTTCAACACAGTTAGATACGCCGAACCCGATATTAACTTTTAAACCGCTACTGACACTGGCCATGCAGCAGCTACAACGACTGCTGCCAACGCAGTTGCAATGCCCCTTAAATCTAGATGACGTCTCAAATATCTCAGCTCTGCGGGTGCTGGCGTTTCTTATCTCAACGAAGCTACAACTGGACGAGCATAGCTCAGCGACTGAGCTGCTGGAGTGGTCATTAAGGCTGGACCCAAGTAGTACTCTCGTATGTAAATCCAAATTAATCAATGAATATCTGCGCAGCAGTCGTGATGAAGAGGCACTCTCTCTCTGTTGTCCGGATGACTTTTTTGCATCGCTTCTCTATGGCAAAGCGCTGGCTCTTTTCCGTTTGGGGCGTCAGCTGGAAGCGGATCGTTGCCTTGCAGAGGTGGTACGTGAGCGGCCTAAAGTGGCCAAGGCACTTACACAGAAATCGATGAAACAGCCGAAGGAATACTTGAAGGATGATTGTGTGATCGTTGGCGGTGATGATGAGGCATGGCTTTATAGGCAAGAAGCTCGTGCAATGTGGCTGGCTACGCCTGAAGCAAATAATTGGTTGAAGCGTATCATGAAATCGGTGAAATAGTAGTTGATTTTATGTGGATATGAGGCGGATCGGTCTCATTGCAATATGGCAGCATGGTAATGATGAAATGGCGATGGTGAAGGGAGTGCGCTGGCTGATGCTTCTGCTGACACTGGTAGCTTGTCTGCTGTTGGGATTGGCGATGGGGGAACAGTGGATAAACCCTCTATGTGCAGACTCACCGATGGATAAGATGATTTTATGGGATTTAAGGTTTCCTCGTCTACTTACTGCCTTTGCCGTGGGTGGTATGCTGGCACTGGCAGGTGGTTGGTTTCAGGTGTTGTTGGGCAATCCATTGGCTGAGCCGTATGTGCTCGGTGTTGCCGGCAGTGCATCAGCCGGTGCCGTCACGGGGCTGATGTTTGTGCCTGAATCAGCATGGGTCATGTCAGCAGGTGCCTTTATTGGCGCTTGGGTAGGAATTGTCGTGGTGCTGTTTTTTTCCAGACTTGGCTCTAACCGGATGCTGCTGGCTGGTGTTGTGCTCGCGGCCTTCTGGTCGGCACTACTGGCGCTACTATTGGCATTGCTGCCAGAGCAGGGCTTATATCGTGCTTTCTCCTGGATGATGGGCGACCTCTCGCACTCCGATCTTCCTGTCTCACTGCTGCTGCTGGTATGGACTATAGCACTGCTTGCGGGTCTGGCTCTATCAGGCTCGTTAGACAGATTGCTGCTTGGTGAACGTCATGCCAAGGCGCTCGGAGTAAATGTTAAGCAGCTACGCCAGCGTTTGTTGCTGCTGGCCTCAGCGGTCACTGCAGTGGCGGTCACTGCGGCCGGAACGATCGGTTTTGTTGGGCTGGTGATTCCGCATTTGATGCGACTTCTATTTGGTTCGCTGCATCGCGCTGTCCTACCTGCGTCGGCTATCGGTGGCGGCCTGCTGCTGGTGTTGGCGGATTCTGCCGCACGCACAGTGATTGCTCCGGCAGAGCTTCCGGTTGGCATCCTGACCGCCATTATCGGCGTACCTGTTTTCCTCTATTTGCTGGTCAGGCGTAGCTAAGTGAATAAGGAGCTCCTGCTGAGCATTAAGCTGGCTGGTTGGCAAGCTATATGATGTTGCGCTTAAAAAACATGAGTGTTCAGCGAGCTGGTCGCCAGCTGATCTCCGGCTTGGATTGCGCACTGCATCATGGCGAGATTATTGTGGTGTTGGGACCGAATGGGGCAGGTAAATCCAGTTTACTATTGGCCTTGGCAGGCTTGATTCCCCTGACCGGGGAGCTTGAGTTGTGCGGTAAGCCCCTCTCCAGCTACGCTCGAAGTGAACTGACAGAGAAAATTGCCTGGCAAGGTGAGCTGCCTCCGACGGAGTTTGGCTTGACCGTTCAGCAGCGGCTGGAGTTGTCCATGATGCATGGGACGGCATCCATAGAGCAGGCTGTAGCTTCGATGGATATAGGAGACTTGCTGAACAGAGCCTTGGGTGAGCTCTCCAGTGGTGAGCGGCAGCGTGTTGAGTTGGTTGCACTGATGTTGAGAACGACACCCATCTGGCTGCTTGATGAGCCGACAGCCCACCTGGACCTCAAACATCAGGTTGAGTGTGTAAAAATGTTAAAAGCAGAGCGCAGCAAGGGCAGAGCAATTATGACCGTACTACATGATATGCAGCAGGCGATGGCCATTGCAGATCAACTGATTCTAGTTGATGGTTATGGTCATGCAGAATACGGGGCGGCGAAGCAGTTATGCAACCGGAATCATTTATCAAGGCTGTTTGAGGTGGCGCTGATGGAGCAAGGTGATATCTTAACACCGGATTACAGAGGAGAGCTAAACGATGAAATTACGCGATCATAGAGAAGGGGTTGTGCTGGTTCATACTGGTGAGGGAAAAGGAAAATCTTCTTCTGCTTTCGGCGTTGCTTTTCGGGCTGCGGGTTGGGGGATGAATGTCTGTGTGGTCCAGTTTATCAAGGGGAAATGGAAGACTGGCGAAGAGCGTGCGGCTAAAAAATTCGATAATATTGAATGGCATGCGCTGGGTGATGGTTTTACATGGAATACTAAAAATCCAGCGCAAGATATCAAAACCAGTCGCGAAATATGGGCACTGTGTAAAGAGAAGCTGCGTTCGCATGCGTTTGATCTGCTGGTTTTTGATGAAATCAATTACTGCGCCTCCTACGGTTGGATTTCCGGTGAAGAGATCGCCACCTTTATTCGTGAAGAGAAGCCTAAGTGGATGCACCTGATTCTCACTGGCCGAGATGCGCCAGCAGAGGTGATTGAAGTGGCTGACACGGTCACAGAAATGAGGATGGTCAAGCATGCCTATGAGGCTGGCATTCAAGCCACGCAAGGTATTGAATTCTAACGATCGTTATTCAAGTACCTGATGACCCATGAGTCCCAGCTATCAAACGAACTATTTTTATGGTCGACTTTTCGGCATATAGTAATTCAAGTATGGATTGTCCGTCATTGTCGACCAGATCGGGCATCCACCATTGCAGAGTGTGATTGAGAACCATGGATGCCCACCCCACGCCTTCGCGGAGGCAGGTTCTCCACGGGAAGCAAGGAGCGGTGTTCCCGCTACGCGATAGGATTCTTTATACGGCCCAAATCAATCAGACCCTGTTTTGGTTGTTTGGCTATGCCTATCGCGTAGCGGGAACACCGCTTGCTTCCAATGCACCTGTCCGTCATTCCCGAGGGTTAAATCGGGAATCCACATCAATATAAACGCTCTGCTATGCGTTCCCACGCAGGAGCGTGGGAACGAGGATGGATTCCCGCCCCACGCCTTCGCGGGGGCAGGTTCTCCACGGGAATGACGGGCGTAATGCTTAAATCACCTTCCCATGCGTAGAGATGTATATTGTTGTAGCCAAAAGGGAGGACTTTTTGAACCCTCATTTAGGAGCTATTTTGACAGCTTAGGCTATGGGTATATCATGTGTTTGTTCGCTTTTAAAAGAGCCTAAATAAATACCTGATTACCCATGAAACGCAGCTATGCCGATCGCCGACATGCTATGGTAAATCTTCAAGTATATTGGAGCCTCTACATGTTGAAATCGTCAGATAGCTGAAGATGATACGTAATCAAGAAAATATTAGCCACAGATACCCCAGGGCACTTTCTCTGCCGCAAGCGGCATTCACCTTGTTCCACGAATTCACTCGAATTAAAAAGCTATGATTATTGTCTTATTCGTGTCCATTCGTGTGCCGTCCCCTAGGGGATACTCTCTACCATAAATGGTATTCACCTGATGGCTCGCTTGTGTTTGTGTCTTTAGTTTAAGGGGGTGTATTACCTTTCTTTTTTAATAGACCGAAAGATAGCTGAGCTTTGTACGTAATCAGGCACTTCTTTTATCGTAGCATCTACTGGGTTACTATTCACCTGAAAGATCAACATTGCCACTTGTGCTATGCGAAACAAAATCTGATCGAGTCATAACGATTGAGCACGGCTAAAACTGTACCTCCTCAAGGAAAAGGAGAATTATGCATAAACAAGCGTTGGAGAAGTATCAACACAGTCATGATTTCACGCCCTCGAACCCGGTAGCGGAAAAACGTACCGGGCAGGTACTCGCTCTGACAGCCGTGATGATGGTCATCGAGATTATTGCCGGAACCATGCTAGGGTCCATGGCGCTACTGGCCGATGGTTGGCATATGGGTACGCACGTGGCTGCATTTTTAATTTCAATTTTTGCCTATCGTTATGCACGCAAACATGCGCATAGTAACAAACTCACCTTTGGCCCTGGCAAGGTGAGTGTACTCGGCGGTTTTGCCAGCGCCATTACATTAGGTGTGGTGGCACTATTGATGTGTGCTGAATCGATCCAACGGGTATTCAATCCCCACACCATCCATTTCGACGAGGCGATCGGCGTGGCTGTTATAGGCTTAATGGTCAACTTGATCAGTGCATTGCTGCTTAAAGATGGCCACCATCATCACAGTCATGATCACGCCCATCACCACCACGATCATAATCTACGCGCGGCCTATATGCATGTCATCGCTGATGCCTTAACCTCCCTGCTAGCGATTGTGGCACTTCTATCCGGTAAATATTTTGCTTGGTTCTGGCTTGATCCAGTGATGGGCATCGTTGGCGCCATCATTATTACCCGCTGGTCGATTACCCTACTCAAAGAGACCGCACCGATTCTGCTAGATAGCAGTATCGACACTGAATATCTCGATAGTGTTAAAGAGGCGCTAGAGCGCAGTGATGATAATCGCGTTTCTGATCTTCATATATGGAAAGTCGGCGCCAACCATTACGCTGCCATCATCTCTCTGGTCACCCACTCACCAAAGCCCGTGATGCATTATAAAGCCCTACTTCAAGACTTTCATAAATTGTCACACCTGACTATTGAAGTGAATATGACTACTTGTATGCCGCACATGGAGACATAGGGGGAAATATTGAGTCAATATACGCCATCATCGCTTCTAGGTTAAGGGGTTTATCAAACAGCAACGCATCATAAGAGCTCACTTTACTTAGCAGCTTAGGCTCTGCATAACCTGTAATCGCAATCATTGGGATCGCTTTATTGCGCTGACGAATCTCTCTCATCAACTCATCGCCATTCATTTCCGGCATACATATATCCGTAATGATTAGTTCAAATTGCCCATCAAGCTGGTCAAACAATGCTAGAGCCTCCTCACCTTGAATCGCATAGGTCACAGAAAAGCCCTTTAAACGCATTACTTTACCCAGTGTCATACGAACGGCATGATCGTCATCAACAAGTAATAACCGTTTTAATGGCTGCACTTCTGACTTATCGCTCATCGTAAATCTCCTATCATTATCGCTTCGATTCTTCCATGTTATGCGGACAGAACCACCCCTGCAAGCAAAACAAAGCACGATCATCCACATCACAATCAGCATGCACGGCTAACTGACATGCGCCATTCTCATCACAAGCTTTTAGCTCTGCCATCACAGCCCTTATTTTATCGGCAAAAAATGGCTTTTGCAGATACATACAGGCCAAATTTTTATAGGCACTTGGTTCACTATCAAAACCACTCATCACAACACAACGCTGATCCGGATGGCTTGCCTGCACCTGGCCAATAAGCTCATAGCCTGTGATTCCACCCGGCATTTTCAAGTCGGTAAACAGTACTTTAGGAGAACTATATGCATCAGAAGCCATAAACTTCAGATATGCACTTGGACTGCTGAACACTTTGGTTTGATAGCCGAGGCTGGCAAAAATAAGCGCTAAGACCTCTCGCAACACCGCTTCATCATCTACAATATGAATCACAATCAACGCCCCCCCAACTCTTAACCTCTGAATGAGTGCTATTAATATAGACTATTTTCATAAAATTGCAAGTATAAACTTGATATTCCAGTTTTATATGTGAGGTGTCATCGCTTTAAACCTTTCACCGCAGAGGAGTAAGGGCCGCGGAAAGAATAAAGTATCCAGATTATGCTCAGGATAGTAGTTGGATTCAAGGCGCCAAATCAAGCGCATAAGCAAGCCCTGAATGGGCGCGATAGCCTACTGCCTTTAGTAGTAACTCTGTGGCAACGCAGAATGCGGACTTATAGACCAGCACGTGGATGATTTATTCTTTC
>JAUZRH010000304.1 GCA_030950555.1 Mariprofundus sp.
TTATCTGCTGCAATGCAGAAGCCAGTGGCGATGATGAAGTGGCCGAGATAGAGTGGATGGCGACACATGGCATAGGGGCCGCTGGAAGTGACCTCGGCCGACTTATGAATGTAGCCGGAAGCCCAGATGCGCAAGGCTTCGCCTAGGGTAATGACAACAAGGCCAATCATCCAACTTTGTACGGTAGGACGGGCTAAGTATAGGAGCGCTACCCCCATTAAAATACTGGCTGGTATGCGAGCACGGAGGAATATTTTGTGAAGACGCTGCGAGAGAGTTGTTTCAGAGTTCATGTAGTACCTTGACAATGGCATCGGGTTGAATCTGATCCATGCAGTTGAAATGCTTGCATGTACGATGAAAACATGGACCACACTCCGGATTGGATTCGATATGCCACTGTTTATCTCCTATGGGCGCTGAGCGCCAAGATGCGGATGGCCCCCAGAATGTAATAGTGGGGGTATCCAGGGCAGCGGCTAGATGAATCAGGCCAGTGTCCGCACCGACTGCTGCGTATGCACCAGTGAGTAATGTGCACAATGCTGACATATTCAATCGTTCGGGCAAAGCAAAGCCATCAGATGCAGCCGCCAGTGTTTCGGCCTGAAGTCGCTCTTTGTCATTGCCCCATGTAAAAACAGCGGTCGGAGCGGAGCTAGGTAGGTTGGTGGCTATCTTGATCCAAGTAGCGATAGGCAGCTGCTTGGTCTCCCAGCCGCCAGCGGAGTGGAGGACAATATAGCGTTTGTTTTCTAAGCCGAGTTTAGCCAATAGCTGAGGGTCAAGCAGACAGTGGGTCTCTTTGAGCTCGATCTTTGGCGCCTTATAAGGGAAGGGGCTTGCCTCATTTCGTTTACTGCATGCAGCGGTGATTCGCCTATATTGCTGTGTTACATGTTTCTCTTGCGCGTGAAATATGACCGGCTGCATAAGCAGTACACTGAATTTTTCACGCAGATACTTTTTATCAAAGCCATAGACCGGTGACCCACAGGCGCGAGCCAGTAGTGATGATTTCATTAAGCCTTGTAGGTCTAGTACCGCATCAAAACCGATAGCACGCAGTTGGCGGATGGTATGCCAAGCTGAGCGTAGCGGATGGGCACCTTTAAGTGCAACGCGGTGCAGTGTTACACGGCGAGGTAGGATTTCGCCCACAAAACCATAGCGCTCATCAATGAGCCAATGTAGTTCACGAATGCGTGGGTTGTTGAGTAGGTCATCGAGGGCAGGCAGGCAGTGGATAATGTCGCCAAAGGCGGATAGGCGAACGATGAGGACTTTCACGATGATAGTAACGAGAGGCAGGCGTCAGTAAGCATCTGAGGTGTGATATTGTTCATGCAAGGGTGACCTACTGTGGAGCACTCCCTTTGCAGACAAGGGCTACAATCAGCTGGTTTGTAAACAATCGTAACAGCGTTGCCACTTGGAGCTGTGCGTTTGGGGTCTGTTGCGCCAAAGGGCGCGACGGTGGGAATGCCAAGACCCGCAGCCACATGCATTAAACCTGAATCATTACAGAGCATCAGTCGGCTAGCAGCAATAAGCTGCAGTGCCTGGGCTAAGGTGGTCTTTCCTGCGCCATTCCAGTGTGGTAGGGAAAGCTCGGCAACCATCGCTTCGCCTGTTTGATGGTCTGCGGGCATACCTAAAATAAGAGGCTGCCAGCCCTTAGCAGCCAGTGCTTGGCACACGTTTCGAAAGCTTTCTTGCGGATAACATTTGGCCGCACCAAACTGAGCGCCTGGAGCCATAGTAATTACCCTTTCTGGGTCTAAATCATGGCTTATCATGATCTGTTTACCCCGTTGCAAGGCATTTTCGGGTGCTTGCAATTGCACGTGTCGTTGCTCAGTGGCAATGGATAACTGCGATGCAATATCAAGGTAGGAGTCGCGATGATGTTGATGTTTTAGGCTGATTCTATGGGGTAATGGATTGCTCAGCAGTAGGCGCCGCCACTGGCCACGATAGCCGATCAGCTGGCCAACACCAGCCAAGCGACACTGCCAAGCGGAGCGGAATGAGTTGGGAAGCAGGAAGGCTATATCAGCTTTGATGGGGCTGGCTGTAAAGTTTGCTAGCGGTAAATTTAGCCAAGGTAATAACTCGCTTAACCAGCTTCGACCGCAGACGGATATACGTATATCAGGGTTTAATTGCTGGTAGTGGAGGCAAATAGCGCGCATGGCGGGTTGCGCCATAATAACATCGCCAATCCAGTTGGGCGGCATTAAGAGTAGATGGTTGACCTGTTTCATGGCTTGCTCTCAGGGATGCTAGGATCGCTCGGGTGTGCTTCTTGATGGCGAAGCGTACAGACAAAGGTGCGCTCTACGCGCTTAAACAGGGGAAACTGTGCGTAAGAAGAGTGGCCTGTCATCTCTTGGGCGATGATGAAATGGCGTTCAAGGGTTCGCACAATACCGCTAAGTGCGTAATAATAGGGACGCATATTATGGCATATTGAGGGGGCGCAGCATTCACCGAAATAGTGCAGGCGTGCTTCGAGCGCACTGTGGGTCGTCATGGTGAGAATCAGGCGGCCATGGGGTGTTAAGAGGCGTTCAATCTCATGCATAATTAACTCAGGGTTTTTTGAGCAAGCGATGGCGTGATTACAGATGATCAGGTCAAACGAGGAGGATGGGGCATCAATTTTCTCAGCGCCACTCGCGATAAAATGACCTTCAGGCAGCTTGCCGGGAAACAGGCGTCTAAAATCATCGAGAAGAGGGTCGAGATAGGTTTTGTTTTTTTGCGGTAGAAATTGACTGATACAGATAGGGCCGCAGCCAATTTCCAGGATTGCCGCACTGTCCGGGTACATGGAAGCATAATGAAGTAGCAGGGGGAGCGTATCTTGTTCGTTCTTTTCGCGTAGCTGTTGTAGGTCTTTTTGCAGCCACTTTTCAAGCGTATGTTTTTGCGCTGCCCGCCAACGAAACTGAGATACAGGACGATGTTGTTTCTGTTTCATGATGTCTCAACTTCCTGCTCATCCAAATATAACCAACGCCGATGAATCCACATCCATAATTCGGGATAAGCGTGGATGGCCGGTGCGAAACTATCGCAAATAGTCTGCATTGCCGAGACCTCATTAAGCTGATCTGATGCTGGTATGGTGATGGGCCAAAATTCCAGCTTAAAACGAAATTGATGACCTAGCCTATGTAGCATGACGCCAAAAATAGGTGTGTTGTATTTGTTGGAAAAAACAGCAGGTAGGGTGGTGGTATTGGCGGCATGGCCTAAAAAAGGGACGGGGGTACCATTGGAAAGGTGCTGGTCTATCATCACTGCGATGCAATGCCCCTGTTTAAGTGCGCGTGGCAGCCAGCGTAAACCACTGTGACGGGATTGAAAACTAGCACCAAAGCGCTCGCGATACCCTTTGAGGACGGTTTCAGCACCAGCCTGTCTAATCGGACGATAAATAACGCTGGAAGCGTAACCGAGCATTGATATGCTCAGGCCACCCAGTTCCCAATTACTGTGGTGACAGGCGGTTAGGATAACGCCTTTACCTTGGCTCATCGCCGCTTGAAATGCGGCTTCACCCTCCACTGTGATGCGAGAGCGTAAGAAAGAACGGGAACGCAAAAATACATGGGGCAGCTCAAAAGAGGTGCGCCCCAGTTCCGCACAGGACTCGCGCGCGACACGTGTGCGCCACGCTAAATCTTTTCCAGGATAGACACGCCTCAAATTTTTTAAGGCAATGGTGCGGTGACGTTTTCCTGTATAATAAAAAATCCGACCACAACCAGCACCTAGCGCGCCAGCGAGTCGTACCGGTATCAGGCGTATCAGAAAAAATAGCGATCGAATGACAAAAGTCAGCATGTTGCAGGTTTAAGCGTTGATTGCCGCTGCCTCATCGATAAGCATCACGGGGATATCATCACGAATAGGATATTCCAACTTGCAACGATCACAAACTAAGCCATTTTTACTGTCATTGTAATGGATCTCTCCCTTACATTTCGGGCAGGCTAAAATCTCCATCAATGCTTGATCAATCATAAAGAACTCCAGAGTTGGTGCTTATTGCAAAATAAAAACATTTCACCGCAGAACACGCAGAGTACGCAGAGCAGAGACAAACACAATGTATATTGAGATTGATGGGCCGTGTGAGTCGCTCTTGAGAGCCTTCAGAGGGAAAGTTCATCTTCATAGCACTCATCATGCCTTGCGCTACCCCTACATCCACGGTATCAAAAAAAGGAATAAATATGCACCGCAGCTGTAGGCTGTCGAAATAGCTCCTAAATGAGGGTTTAAGGGCCGCGGAAATAATTAACTATCCCATTCTACTGGTCTATAAGCCCCTCTTCTGCGTTAAAGAATCAGCCACTTTTTAAAAGCAATATGACTACCTATCGCGCCCATTCAGGGTTTGCTTATGCGCCAAACTCTTCGCCTTGAAGGCGAACTTCTATCCTACGCAGCTTGGGACACTTTATTATTTCCGTGACCCTAAGCAGTCCCCACTTTTTGGCTACAACAATACTCCCCACTCTGCATGCTAAGGTGTTTTAAACATTACGACCGTCATTCCCGTGGAGAACCTGCCCCCGCGAAGGCGTGGAGCGGGAATCCATAGGTTTGAGAATCAAGCAGAGCGTGTCATTGATATGGATTCCCGACTAAATCCTCATGAATGACGGGCGGGGCGTCTCTCGTTATGTTCGGAAATGCTTATGTTTAAGAGCCACTTGCAAAACTCTGGGTGGATGAGTGGCAATCCCACTTCGAGCGCAACTTAGGATGGAATGAAGGGCATGGTGGTTCCATACGCTGAACACAGCCTAGAAATGCGCCGGAGTGGGGCAGTTAATCGCCGCTCATGGGTTTTGCAAGTGGCTCTGAAGGATGTCATGTAATTTTACTGTTCTTCTACTGCCCCTGAGATTAGGAGCAGTAGAATGAAACGGTATGTTTTAGTCGTCGCTGCCCAAGATGCCAAACAGAGCAAGAAGATGTTGAAAGAGCAGAAAGACATCCAGATACAGGGTGAGAGCTGCTGCAATATATTCATTGTTTGGATAATCACGCAGAATATTGGAGGTGTCATAGAGAATAAATGCTGAGAACAGCAGCACACCAATGCCGGAAAGCGTCAGTGCGAGCATTGGGGATTCAAAGATAAAA
>JAUZRH010000305.1 GCA_030950555.1 Mariprofundus sp.
GCGATAGGCCTGATTCAAAAAATAGAGGAAATACAGAGGATAGAATACGTAGTTTAATTGGCTCTTCAGCAACTATAAAAAATAGTTAGCGCTTTACGTTAGGGCCACGGAAAGAATAAAGTATCCAGATTATGCGCAGGATAAAAGTTTGGATTCAAGGCGCCAAATCAAGCGCATAAGCAAGCCCTGAAGGGGCGCGATAGCCTACGGTCTTTAGTAGTAACTCTGTGGCAACGCAGAATGCGGACTTATAGACCAGCACGTGGATGATTTATTCTTTCCGCGGCCCTTAATGTGTAAACCGGAAAATGAAGGATGCCCATAAATAAACATTTTCAATTAACAGCGTATTCTATCCCCTGTATTTCCTCTGCGTTTTTTGAATCAGGCCTACCGTGGGGCAGCGCCACTTACTCCTCTGCGGTGAAAGGTTTTAAAGCGATGATACCTCACATATAAAAACTGGAACATCGAGTATATAGAGTCACTTGCAAAACCCATGAGCGGCGATTGCCTTCCCCATTCCGGCGCATTTTCAGGCTACGTTCAGCGTATGGAACAACCATGCCCTTTATTCTAGCCTATAAATGCCCTCGAAGTGGGATTGCCAATCATCCACTCAGCGTTTTGCAAGTAGCTCTATAGCCATTTAAGTATGAATCGTACGTCATTCCCGATCTGATCGGGAAGCCACCATTGCAGAGTGTGATTGATAACAATGGCTTCCCTTTTAAGACGGGACATCTGCAATGATATAAATTACGAGATGCTTTCGGTAATAGAATTTTTTATTCAACAAGCTGTTTGACCTCAATCCCCATAGTCTATCGACCTAAGCCTGACGGCCATAATGAGTGAGAGACTCCCTGCCTTTGCCGTCATTTCACGGCAAGAGACCGTCATTCCCGAAGGGTGAATCGGGAATCCATATCTGAAACGCTCTGTTTGATTCTCAAAGAAGTATGCGTTCCCACGCAGGAGCGTGGGAACGAGGTTGGACTCCCGCCCCACGCCTTCGCGGGGACAGGTTCTTCACGGGAATGACGGGCGTAAGGGCCACGGAAAGCATAAAGTATTCAGATTATGCGCAGGATAGTAGTTGGATTCAAGGTGCCAAATCAAGCGCATAAGCAAGCCCTGAAGGGGCGCGATAGCCTACTGCCTTTAGTAGTAACTCTGTGGCAACGCAGAATGCGGACTTATAGACCAGCACGTGGATGATTTATTCTTTCCGCGGCCCTTAGTCCGTCATTCCCGAAGGTTGCATCGGGAATCCATATCAAATAAACGCTCTGCTTGATTCTAAAAGCAATGGATTCCCAGCCCACGCCTTCGCGGGGGCGGGAATGACGAGAAAAGGTGCTTTTCAAACTTGAATCACTATACTCTTATGGTGATAACATCCTTCAATTCGTCGAGGAGGGTGGCTGAATAGCTTGGATGCTTAGTCTTTTTTTGGTTCTTCGCCTTTTTCTTCACTGTTATCAGTATCTGTTTTAGAAGCTGGTTTTTCTTTGGGCTTGTTGAGAGGCTTTTCAGTTGTTTTGGCCTTAGCTGTAGTCTTAGCTGGACGATCAGCGTTGGCTTCAGGCGGTGTATCGCTCTCTGCTTCGGTGCTTGTGGGTGTTGGGTTCTGAGTTGTGCTTTCAGCTATAGGGACGATTTTCGCATCGGTTTCAATCTGTATCTCTTTCTCAGGCTGACTTTTGAATTCAGTATCTACAATAAAATCATCGATTAGGATATCCGTTGTTGCGTCGGCGGGCTCACTCTTTTCGGTCTGCGTTACTTCGGCTGTTTGCACGTTTGCTGCTGGCCAGTCTGAAAAGGGAAAAGGGCGCTGTTCACTATTAAATGTGAGGTAGTTTAGGATTTGATAGACGAAGGTGGCCATCTGGCTACCAAAGGCAAGTAGTCGTTGGTTGGTGCTGCCATTAATTAACAGCCAGCAGAACTGCACGAGCACTACTGTCAGTAAAACAAAACGACATGCAACACCGATGATAGCAAATAGAATCATGAATACGAGTCGCATCCAGACGCTGCAATTGGTGAGGTTCTTTTTTATCTTTTCATTCATGGTTATCTCCTAGTACAATGCTATCTAAGGGCTGCGGAAAGAATAAATCATCCACGTGCTGGTCTATAAGTCCGCATTCTGCGTTGCCACAGAGTTACGACTAAAGGCAGTAGGCATCGCGCCCATTCAGGGCTTGCTTATGCGCTTGATTTGGCGCCTTGAATCCAACTTCTATCCTGCGCATAACCTGGATACTTTATTCTTTCCGTGGCCCTAAGGTAAAAAGGTGGCTGCTCTCCAGCCACCTTTTTATATCAATCTGTGGATGCTGTATTAGAGCTCGCCTTTATAACGAGCGATGGAGTCGACGATCTCTTTGCTCGCCTCATCAGCTTTACCCCAGCCTGTCACTTTTACCCATTTGTTAGGTTCTAGGTCTTTATAGTGCTCAAAAAAGTGTTTGATCTGATTGAGTAGAAAATCATCGACATCTTCCAAACAGCGTACATTATCAAAAGAGGGTTTGAGTTTTGAAATAGGTACGGCTAACACCTTAGCATCGTTGCCTGCTTCATCTTCCATGTGTAGTACGGCGATTGGGCGGCAACGCACGACGCAACCAGTAATCAGAGAAAATTTTGATATCACCATCACATCAACTGGGTCACCATCTTCTGACAGAGAATTTGGCATAAAGCCGTAGTTGCACGGATAGTGCATAGCGGTATGCATAAAACGGTCTACAAAGAATGCCCCCGACTCTTTATCCAGCTCATATTTTACTGGATCGGCATGCTGCGGCACTTCGATGATGACATTAATTTCTTCCGGTGGATTTTCACCGGCACTAATTTTGCTAATATCCATATTTATCCCCTCTGCTATGATGATCGCTATTGTAAGTGTGATTGTTTCTAGTACAAGTAGGAAATCATGACAAGCTTTTATTTGAAACGGTAGTCGAATTATGCTGTTGATTCCTTTTGTGATCAAGGAGTGCTACAAATCGCTTTATGAATATAGCATCAATGATTAAACGGGTGGCGCGTGGACGCAATGGCGCTGAAAATCTTAATCAGCAGGAAGCGGCCTCTCTTTTTGATAAGCTTCTATTAGCTGAGGCTGATCCATTGCAGTTGGGGGCATTTTTAATAGCTCAACGTATGAAAGGAGAAACGGCTGCAGAATTGGCAGGCTTTGTAGAGGCGGCACGTCTGCATATAGCGTTAGCGCCTGTAATACCACCTTTGACGGTGGATCTGCCCTGTTATGCAGGCAAGTGTCGGGCTCCCCATGCCTATTTGAAAGCGGCAATAAATGCTCGTGATGCCGGTATTCCCGTGTTTGTGCATGGGGTAAAAGCGATTGATGGTCGTATTAGTGCAGGGCAGGTGTTACAAGCTGCAGGCGTGGCCTGTGTGGATAACTTGATTGATGCGGCAGATTTGTTGCACCGGCAGGGGATTGTTTATGTCGACCTCTCTGATCTCTGTCCTGATCTGTTTCGGATCTATACGTTGCGTGAACGCCTTGGTGTGCGTTCCTTTGCCAACAGTGTGGCGCGCTTACTTAATCCTATGGCTTGTGCGGGGCAATTGAACGGTTTCTTTCACACTCCTTATGCTGATTATATGGCGAAAGCCAATGTGTTGCTTGGTCAACCTCGCTCATTGCTTTTTATGGGCGCGGAAGGTGAACCTGAACTGTATGCAGATCGGCAGAAAGTGATTAAAAAACAGCAGGGTGCAGAGATAAGTAATCTACAATTTAAAGCAGCTAATGCTTCTCCTTATGCACGTGAATCGATGGATTTATCTACCCTTCAACAGCAAAGTGAACTGCTGCTTGCAGGTAAGAGTAGTGAGCGAGAGGATGCGGTGATCAAACGCATGGGTGAGGCCTTTGCTTGGGCAGCGCATGGTTATCAGTTGGGCAATGAATGGCGAGAGGAGATTTAATGATGGCAAGAGTATTAGTTCCGTTTAGCACAGGGGTTGAAGAAGTTGAACTATTGGCAATCGTTGATATTTTACGACGTGCTGATGTGAACGTATGTATGGCAAGTCTGGATGGTGAGCCGGTAGTAGGGCGGTCGCAGGTAACGATTATGGCTGATGCATCACTGGCGGATGTGGTAGATGAAGCATGGGAGATGATTGTGCTGCCAGGCGGTTTGCCGAATGCCCATTTGCTTCGAGATGATGCGAATGTGACGTCTGTTGTGACGCGATTGCGTAAAGAGCGTAAGTCGATTGCTGCTATTTGTGCTGCACCGACAGCATTGGCAGCTTATGGTATCACAGCCAATCGCCGTGTGACCTCATACCCTGCTTGTCAGCCGGAGATGGAAGCCCTGCAACCCTCATCATTGTATGTTGATGAAGCCGTGGTGGAAGATGATTTTCTGATTACCAGTCGCGGCCCGGGCACAGCGATTGCTTTTGCACTGCGTCTGGTCGCACGCTTATGTGGCGAAGATAAAGCGGCCAGCGTTCAATCCGATATTATAGCCCAATAGCTCACGGTGGTTACCGCTGTATTATTGTTTTTCGTAGCTGTTCAACACTGAATCAATCATAGTCAAAGTGTTCACTATAGTGAGACAAGTATGGATTGTCCGTCATTCCCACGCCTTCGTGGGAATGACGAGAAAAGATAATTCAAGCTTGAGTTATTATATGAAGGGGCGACTGATGCTGTAAATAAAGTATGGCACTCTGGGCTTACTTACATGTTTTTTGTACTCTACGGTGAAAGTATTTTGACTTTTATGGTGCTGAATAAATAGCTTTTCATAAGAGCCAATTGCAAAACTCTGGGTGGATGAGCGGCAATCCCACTTTGAGTCCATTTTTGAGGTGGAATGAGGTGCATGGTGGTTCCATGGAGCAAACAACAGCGCGGAAATGGGCCAAAGTGGGGCCGCCGATCGC
>JAUZRH010000306.1 GCA_030950555.1 Mariprofundus sp.
ATGTTGCAATTAAACAGCAGGAAAACCTACCTTATCAAGATGAACAATAGGTCTATTCACCCTAAAATCGGACAGATCCAGTGTTGGCTCTTCACCCATGATCCAGCGACTCATCAGCTCAGCCGTACCAGGAGCTAGCGCTACACCATTGCGATAGTGGCCAGTAGCGACCCACATACCCGGCACCCCTTCTACCGGGCCAAGATACGGCATGCCATCAGGACTACCCGGGCGATAGCCCATCCACTGCTTTACAATGGCAACGTCTTTTAGCCCCGGTATCATGCGATAGGTCGATTCCAGCAGATTATTCACTACCGATTCAGTCATGCCCGGCTTAAAACCCACGCGCTCCATACTTGCTCCCACCAGAATATGACCATCCATACGTGGTACTAAATAGACATCATCATGTTTAATAATATGCTTTATTTTACCTGGTTTATCTTTAAGCAGTACAATCTGCCCTTTTACTGGTTCTACAGGCAACGCAAGCCCTAGTTGACGTGCCAATGCACCGCTCCAGCTACCAGCCGCCAATAGCACCGCATCAACGGCCATAACTGTGCCATTGGCAAGTTTAACATTTGCAACAGCCCCTTGACCATCCACACCGACGCCCACCACTTCCGCCTGCTCATGCATCGGCACATGATATTTTGCCAGTGCTTTTTTAATGGCGGTCAGCATTCGCGGATTACGCACCTGCCCTACTTTGGGCCAGTAGAGTGAACCGCTAAGCTGATCACTGATCATAGGCTCTAATTCACAACTCTGTTTTGCATCCAGCTCTTCAACATTCCAAGCAAAGCGCTTTGACCATTGCAAAGCATTCTGTCGGTGATGAATACGGTCATCTGCAAACAAGGGGATCAATAGGCCGGAACGCTGCCACTCCGTTTTCAGCCCACTTTCCCTTTCCAACATCTCGTTCATCGCTGGGAACAGATTCAAACTAGCATCAATCAACTGCGTAAAGCTGTCCGGATAGAGCCATGGATGGATGGGGCAAAGTATACCTGCCCCTGCCCAACTCGATTCACGACCCGCCTCGCCTTTTTCCAGTATCACCGGTTGGGCACCTAGCTTATGCAGGTAGAGCGCGGTCAGGCAACCAATCACACCCCCACCAATAATAGCTATCCGCATTTGATTCGCTTGTCCTGACTGTTTCAAATCCTCACCTCTCACTGCTCCGCTTTGCAATCAACTTGCACCATCTTGCTTCTGCCGCCACCATGCCGCCATGCCAGAAACTGATAGAGACGCCATACAAGTAGCAGAAGCTTATCAGCATTGTATGACAATCGCACGACAACACTACGAAAATTTTCCCACCGCATCGCATCTGATTCATAGCGACCTGCGTCCTGCGGTGGCGGCCATCTATGCTTTTGCCCGCCATGCCGATGACTTGGCTGATGAAGGCAGTGCGCCTGCGGATATGCGCTTAAAGCAGTTGGATGCTTGGGAAACGCTCTTGGAACGTTGCGAAAAGAATCCTCATATCGACCATGTTGTCTTTCGAGCCCTTGGTGATGCGATACGCAGTAAAAATCTACCTATTGAAGAACTCTACAATCTACTCATTGCCTTCCGCATGGATGTCACCCTGCATGCCTATTCAAGTAAATCGGAACTGCTCTTTTACTGTAAACACTCTGCTAACCCGGTGGGTCGCTTAATGCTGGCCCTGCATGGCATTCAGGATGCAGAAGCTTTTCGTTTTTCAGATCGTATCTGCACAGCCCTACAACTGATCAATTTCTGGCAAGACCTGAGTATTGATCTACCAAAGGGGCGCTGCTATCTGCCGGCAGAATGGTTAAGTGAACACCAAATATCAGCCGATCAACTGCTGCACGCAGAGGTCGCGAACGAACAGTTTCTACCTGTTTTCCATCAAGCACTGAGCCATACCAGAGCAATACTTCTACAAGGTATTGCACTGTTACCAAGACTGCCGATGCGTTTACGCATACAGATAGCCGCCACCATACATGCAGGCTTACTTATACTTTACCGCTTAAACCAACTCGATCAACCATTAACCCAGCGTATCTCAATCACAAAGCATGACTGGCTTACATTGGCTCTGCCCATACTTAGAGATAGCCTGTTTCCCACCCGTGCTGTTAAAAGGAGCCAACATGACGCCTGAAATATATTGCCGCGACAAAACACGCGGTTCCGGCTCATCCTTTTTTTATGCCTTCCTTTTTCTAGCTACAGAGCAACGGCGAGCCATGATGGCTCTATATGCCTTCTGCCGGGAGGTTGATGATGTCGCCGATGAAGTAAGCGATCAGCAAGTAGCGATGCAAAAACTCAGTTTCTGGCGCCAAGAGGTGGGCCGAGCATTTAAAGGCCAGGCACAACACCCTGTCGGCCACGAACTTTACTGGTGTGCTGCCCATTTTTCGATCAGTGAGGAGCTGCTGCTAGAAATCATCGATGGCATGCAAACAGATGTGATGGCAACGCCCTTTATTAAGCACAGTGACCTATCACTCTATATGTATCGGGTTGCCGGCGTAGTTGGCTTGCTCTCTATCGAAGTTTTTGGTTATACAGAACGGCAGAGTCGCGCATTTGCAACCCAACTTGGTGAAGCACTGCAAATCACTAATATTCTACGCGATCTATCTGAGGATGCTGATATTGGCCGCATCTACTTACCACAGGAGATACGCAGTCAATATCATGTTAGCGATCACGCCTTTAAAAAAGGGGTGATGGATGATGGCATGCAGCAGTTATTGCAGATGTATGGTGAAAAAGCTGAGCAAGCCTATCGTAGCGCGATCACCATGATCCCTGACTGTGACCGCAAGACATTGCGTCCATCGATTGTCATGGGCGCTATCTATTATAACTATTTATGTAAATTGCGTCAGAACAAGTTTGATGTATGGAAACAGCCCATCTCTATTCTGCCCATCCGTAAAATATGGGTCGCATGGCGCGCTTACCGTTATGAACGCAAGGCTTGCAAGAAAAACCTGCCCATTCGCCTCGAGTTTTAAGCGTGCAACAAACCAAACAAGCTTCAAAGGTAGCGATTATCGGCGGCGGACTAACAGGCCTCACCGCAGCTATTCGCTTGGCTGAACAAGGTATCTATTGCCAACTTTTTGAAGCTGCAACAACACTTGGTGGCCGTACTCGCTCTTTTTATGAGCCTACCATGCAACAGCTATGTGACAATGGACCGCACCTGCTACTGGGGGCTTACAGTGCCACGCAAAAGCTACTAAAATCGATCGATGCCGATCAACATATACACTGGCAAGCATCACTTTCCCTACCCTTATGGGATTTACAACGTGGTCACTTTAGCTTTGAACCCACTAAAAAGGCCCCTTTTGCACTGGCAATGTTACACACAATCTTCAATATGCCTGCTCATGGCTTTAGCTCAGCTATCGACATGCTTCGATTGGCCATGGCCTTACAACAAGCAAAACCGCCTCAAGTAGACAGTGTCGAACAGTGGTTGCAACAACTCGGTATCAAACAAGCGCTCATGCGCGACCTACTCGAACCGCTCTGCCTTGGAGCCATGAATCAGGGCATAGAAACAGCGAATGCACACTCTTTTAAACGTGTATTACAGGAGAGCTTTGCTGATCGCCAACAAGCGCGTTTGGGCTGGTTTACCGCTCCATTACAAACAGCATTAATCGAACCACTTCAGCTGCGTGCAGAGCAATTAGGCGTGAACATTACAACTCGCCACCGTGTACGCCAATTAACAAGTTTGAATGGCAAGATTGCGGTCGATGGTACAGCTTTTGATACGGTGATCATGGCTCTACCCGCCTATGCTGCTGATCGCCTGCTCGGCCAGGTTAGCCATGCCAAAACAGCTGCCATTAATAATATTCACCTTTGGCTAAAAGAAAAGATCAACATGCCGTCACCGTTTATCGGCACGATTGGCGGTACAGGCCAGTGGTATTTCGATATTTCGCAACAGTGGAACGTTAACCACTCAGCACAGCACATCTGCGCTGTCATCAGTGCTGACACTCGGCTACTCAGCCATAAGGCACTCATTGAGCGCTGCCTTAGCGAGCTTACATCCCTATGTAACTTATCAAGGCAGCCACAACTGCTTCATAGCCGGGTCATCTGTGAAAAACGGGCAACTGTTTTGGTGCAAGCACAGCACGCCCATCAAGCCCTAAGAGAGAATATCATTGACGCATGTGAGCGCCCTTGCCCCGGTGAGTTGCCTGCAACGATAGAATCCGCTATTCGACGCGGTGAAAACAGTGCCTATCAATGCACTTCAGACTCCTCGTATCATTGTTATCCACTTTAATCAATCACTAAATAAGTCAAAAAAGTCACGCTTCTATCAGCTCATAAAAACCCTGACATATAATTCTAAATAGCTAATAATATTACACTATTATTTTATGCCTAAAAAACAGGCAATAGCTTCTTCATCGCCTTTAGGCGTTACGAGACAAGCCCAATAGCTATCTATCCACAAACTTATCCACAGCTTCTGTGGAGAGAAATGCTTAACCCTTGCAAACGCATCACTTAGCGTGAAAATAGGCACACAAAAAGCATCATCGCATGATGATTTCTTTCGATATTCTAACAGCAAGAGTGAGATACCTATGATAAATCAGTGCTCAAAAAAGCCTTTTCGCTCCACTTCACTATCAGATCTTCTCATTGGTGAAGTAGATCGCGCACTCAATAATATTTTTTGTCCCCAACAAAGCTTGCGTGACTATCCAGCAACCACAAACAACAATGATGATGCCAACACAATGGATCAACAGCAGAGACACAAAGCCGCAGAACTGATGCGAATTAATCATGCGGGTGAGATGGCGGCACAAGCCCTTTATCAAGGTCAAAGCCTGACTGCCCGCGACCCAGCCCTTTCAGAGAAGCTAAAAGCTGCTTCTATTGAAGAGAGCGACCACCTTAACTGGTGTCGACGTCGCTTATCTGAATTAGGCGAGCGTCCATCCAGACTTGACCCCCTATGGTATGCTGGCTCTTTTGCCATTGGCATTAGCGCAGGCATTGCCGGTGATCGTTGGAACCTGGGATTTTTAGCAGAAACAGAGCATCAAGTAGTCCGACACCTCGACAAGCACCTTGAGCAACTACCAAGCCAAGACAGCCGCAGCCGCGCCATTGTTTCACAGATGAAAATTGACGAGCAAGGCCATGCTGAACTTGCTGAAAGCCTTGGCGCAGCCGAACTTCCTCAACCAGTCAAACAATTTATGCAATTAACATCAAAAGTAATGACCCATTTGGCCCAGAAGATTTAAGGGTCACGGAAATAATAAAGTGTCCCAAGCTGCGTAGGATAGAAGTTCGTCTTCAAGGCGAAGAGTTTGGCGCATAAGCAAGCCCTGAATGGGCGCGATAGGTAGTCATATTGCTTTTAAAAAGTGGCTGATT
>JAUZRH010000307.1 GCA_030950555.1 Mariprofundus sp.
AAAGAATCAGCCACTTTTTAAAAGCAATATGACTACCTATCGCGCCCATTCAGGGCTTGCTTATGCGCCAAACTCTTCGCCTTGAAGACGAACTTCTATCCTACGCAGCTTGGGACACTTTATTATTTCCGTGACCCTTACTCATCATTATCACCACGCTTAATACCCATCAACTTCGCTTGAATAAACGCATCAATATCACCATCAAGAAAGGCTTGTGTATTACCTGTCTCCATACCGGTTCTTAGATCCTTAATGCGTGATTGATCCAAAACATAGGAACGGATTTGATGACCCCAACCGATATCGGTCTTGCCATCTTCAATCTCCTGCTTCTCCGCATTTCGCAGATTCAGCTCATGCTCATAGAGACGTGCTTTAAGCATGCTCCAGGCGGCCGCCTTATTCTTATGCTGTGAGCGATCATTTTGACACTGCACGACAATATTGGTCGGAATATGAGTTAAACGCACCGCTGAATCGGTTTTATTAATATGTTGACCACCCGCACCTGAAGCACGATAAGTATCAGTACGGACATCACTCGGGTCAATATCAATCTCAATATCTTTTTCTATATCCGGAAAAGCAAACATCGAAGCAAATGAGGTATGACGACGGTTACCTGAATCATAGGGCGATTTACGCACCAGCCGGTGCACACCCACTTCGGCCTTTAAAAAACCATAAGCATATTCGCCTTTGATTGAAACTGTGGCCGATTTAATGCCAGCCTCTTCACCGGCAGTACACTCCATCAGTTCGGTTTTAAAACCTTTTCTCTCCGCCCAACGCAAATACATCCGCAGCAACATCTCTGCCCAATCCTGTGCTTCAGTACCACCGGAGCCTGCATTAATATCAATAAATGCGGATTCTATATCTGTTTCACCACCGAGCATGCGAGCCAGCTCCATGCTCTCAATGCTCACCTGGATACTATCAAGAGTATCCACCGCCTCTAACTGTGTATCAGCATCATCCTCTTCTGCACCCATCTCAAAAAAGGTCAGTGCATCGTCAAGTCCTGCGACCGCCTTATGATAGAGCTGCAAGGTTTTTTCTAAACGCCCACGATCCTGCATCAACTGCTGAGCTTCTTCTTGTCTCTCCCACAGTGAAGGATCTTCGAGACGGGCGTTTAACTCACGTAGCTCATCTTCTCTGGCATCAACGTCAAAGTGACCTCCGCATAGAATCCAGTCGACTGGTATAATCTTCCAGTCGCGTTCTAAATCCTGAAATCCGGTCTTCATTACTCATTGATTGCTCCATATCATCGAGGCACGGCTATAACCGCTCCCTCATATTATTCAACTGTGACTATGCCGCAGCTTCCTATTGTTCATACGTGGAAGCACGGGAAAAACAAAAATATAACAACACACTACTTTACTGTTTATTGCTTCTATCGCGCATAGGCATAGCACTGCGACATTAGTCGCGTTACAACTTCAAAGTCTGCGGGACTAAATGAACTTCAGCTTGTTCAACATGCTCCATGCCGTCTGCGGCTGCCTATTATAGAGAATACGGCCATGCCTTGGGGGGGCGACTTTAGTCGCGCATCAACATCAAAATCTGCGGGACTAAAGTCCCATCCCCAACCATTGAGCTCAGACAATCATAGCTTGTTCATGCCTATCAATAGCCGGCGTTAGCGCAGCCTGCTCCTTCATCTGCAGGCGTAAATGACTTACCGCAACCACATGTGGAGGCAGCATTTGGATTGCGAATCACAAAAGATTCTCCCTGAACACCTGTCTGATAATCTATCTCAGCACCATCAAGCAGATCCAGACTCATCTGATCGACCAGTAGATGCACACCTTTGGTCTCGATCACCGTATCATTCTCTTTCACATCTTCATCAAAGGTAAATCCATACTGAAAGCCGGAACAACCACCACCAGAGACAAAAACACGTAAATTCAACTCCTCACTCTCTTTTTCCATTAATCCATGCACTTTCTGAGCGGCTGTCTCAGTTAATGTAACTGCCATCATTCACCTCGTGTAAGCACTGTTTTTTCAGTGACTGCAACTTATTTATGGTTATCTAGCGCCTTCACCAGCAGAATAACCAAGCGGAATCATCAGGTATTTACTGCCCATTAGCAAGATTTCTACATCATATCGACTTTAATTTAGTGTGATTTATAGCTCTGTTGTAAGGGCTGCGGAAATAAATAAGTATTCCACACTGCGAAGAATAAGAGTTCGGGTTCAAGGCGCACTGTTTCATAAGCAAACCCTGAATGGGCGCGATAGGTATCACTTCCAACAGAACGCTGATACTACAACGCAGAAAGCGAGCTTTTAGACCAACAGAATGGGATGATGTGTGTTTCCGTGACCCTAATACGCGATGTTCCAGTTTTTATATGTAAAGTGTCATCACTTTAGAGTCCTTCACCGCAGGGGACGCAGGGTAACGCAGAGGAAAGACAGGGGATAGAATACGCAACTTCAGTTGAACATGTTTATGATGATAATGATTATCTTCATGTCCTTCGTGACCTCTGTGGTGGAAAGACTTTGACTTTTTTATAGATGTCGTTAAGAGTCGAAGGTGTGGCTTTATTTGCGTTTTAAACATAAACTAGCTGAGTTCAAGCACGTCTTTCGATTGTCCACAACAAAACGGGAACGTCGAGCAATAGCCATCAAGTGCTACAGCAAGCTACAAAAAGAACAATCCACTCACCACAAAGACACCAAGCAGCAAATAAAGACGAGGTCGCATCACTCAAACAAACGCCCTGCTTGCTACCAAAACCAAGGGATGCCCGCCCCATACCTTCGCTGTGCTAGGGTTCTGCACGGGAATAAGGTCAAATAAAACACTCCCAGCCGTCATCCGTGATGATGCACTTTGTGCCTTCGTGTCTTTGTGGTTAAGGCTGATCATTTTCACCACAAAAACACAAGCAAGGCAGAAATATTCGACATTCTTTACTTGATATCTATGTGCTTGATGGTGATTCGATGTTACTTTCCCTTGTCAGTTTCTCATTCATCATAAGAGTGCAGCCATGTTTTTCTCAATGCTAGGGCGCATCTGCGCCACTTATATTTTGCTACTACTCACAGCTTGCAGCAGCCCAAAAGAGCTGCATGACAGTCGTTTTATTATGGGCACACTGGTTGAGTTTACGGTTAGTGATACGGATCGCACAATCGCTGAACAAGCCATTGCTGAAGCTGCCAATGAGATGCAGCGTATAGAAGACAGCTTCACCATTTATGGTGACCATCCCAATAGTGTTAAATTATTCAATATTAGTGCGGTAGATCATCCTGTCAGCTTGCCTGATGAGGTCAGTAAGCTTTTAGAAACGGCATTGGCAGTTCAGCAGCAAAGCGGCAATCGTTTCAACCCTGCCTTGGCACGTCTGAATCTGCTATGGGGTTTCTCTTTAGATCCGCCACCAAACGCACCACCTAGCGATCTGGCCATTCGCACCGCCATACCACCGTCTGAATGTATTAAGCATATTGCTAAGCAGTGGGCACGTAGCGATCGTCGCTGCCAGCTCGATTTCGGTGGCATCGCCAAAGGTTATGCCATTGATCGTGGCATCGACATACTAAAAAAGCACGGTATTGCTAACGCAATCATCAATGCTGGTGGCGACATGCGTCTGATTGGCCAACATCACCAGCAGCCTTGGAAGATCGGTATTCGCCATCCACGCAAAGCAGGTTCGGTTTTAAGCAGTTTAAGTCTGCAAGGCGATGTAAGCATTGTAACCTCCGGTGATTACGAGCGTTTTTTTATCTATCAGGGTAAGCAGTATCACCATATCTTAGATCCCAAAAATGGCTATCCAGCGCGTAAGAATCAAAGTATCACCGTTATTGCACCTTCTGCGATGCTAGCTGATGCATGGAGCACCGCCCTTTTTGTCGGATCGCCAGCAACAGTACCCAGTGCCATACGATTTTTATCTGTAAGTAGCAGTGGTCATATCGTGGATAATTTACGCATAAAAAAGTAACTGTTCCGCATCGTTTCCCCCCCTGCGCTGAGTAGTTTTGAATCCCTACCAATAAAGCTTTCTAAGCAAGTAATCCACATCTGCATATAACTTTGTTATAGTGCGCCCCTTTCATTTGGAGCTAAACGCATGAGTTTGAACAAAGAGATAAAAAAACGACGCACATTCGGGATTATATCCCATCCTGATGCTGGTAAAACAACATTAACTGAAAAGTTATTGATGTTCGGTGGTGCCATTCAGATGGCCGGGGCCGTAAAGGCGCGTAAAGCTACCCGCCACGCCACATCCGACTGGATGAAGATTGAGCAGGATCGAGGTATTTCTGTCGCCTCATCGGTGATGAAGTTCAACTACCGCGACTTTGAAATCAACCTGCTTGATACACCTGGCCATCAGGATTTTTCCGAGGATACTTATCGGGTGCTAACGGCTGTGGATTCTGCCATGCTGGTGATAGATTCCGGCAAGGGTGTAGAAACACAGACCGAAAAACTGATGGAAGTGTGCCGCATGCGCAATACACCCATCGTCACCTTTATTAATAAGATGGATCGAGAAGGACAAGAACCACTCGATCTATTAACCGAAATAGAAGATAAACTACAGATCGAATGCACCCCCCTCTCCTGGCCAATTGGCATGGGAAAAGCCTTTCGCGGCGTCTATAATCTATTTAAAAAAGAGCTCAATTTATTCACCGCCGGCATGGAAACAACGGATTTTGAAACTATCCATATTGAAGACTTAAATGATCCCCAGCTAGATGAAATTCTCGGCAGCCAGGCCAAGGACCTGCGTGAGGATATTGCGCTACTCGAAGGAGCTGCCGACCCTTTCGACTTGGATCACTTTTTAGCCGGTAATCAAACCCCTGTTTTTTTTGGTTCCGCCGTCAATAACTTTGGCGTCAAAGAGCTACTAGATGCCTTTGTTGAACTCTCCCCGGCTCCTAGCGCACGTGCTGCTGTCGAGCGCGTGGTTGAGCCAGATGAAACAGATTTCTCCGGTTTCTGTTTTAAAATCCAAGCCAATATGGACCCAGCTCACCGTGATCGCATCGCCTTTTTCCGCATCTGCTCAGGTAAATTCTCCAGAGGTATGACGGTGCGTCACCACCGCATCGGTAAAGATGTCAAAGTGCCCAATGCTACTATTTTCATGGCTCAGGATCGGGCTAATGTTGAGGAGGCGTACGCTGGTGATATTATTGGTATCCACAATCATGGCACCATCAAAATTGGCGATACATTTTCAACCAAAGAACCTCTGAAATTCACCGGCATCCCCAACTTTGCACCTGAAATGTTCCGACGCGTTCGCTTGAAAGACCCGATGAAACGCAAACAGCTGCATAAGGGGTTGATCCAGCTCTCTGAAGAGGGCGCCGTACAGATTTTCAAAACACTACTCGGCGGTGATTATATTTTAGGTGCTGTGGGCGTATTGCAGTTTGATGTCACCGTAGAGCGACTCAAGTCTGAATATCGGGTAGATGCTGATTATGTTTCCACTGAATTTCAGATTGCACGCTGGGTCACCTGTGAAGATGATAAAAAACTAGCTGATTTCAAACGCCTTTTTGAAATAAATCTAGCCGAAGATGGCGATGGATTCTTGGCCTATTTAGCTCCTAGCACATGGAAGTTAAACTATACCATGGAGCAGTGGCCGGCTATCACCTTCCATAAAACACGCGAACATATTTAGCTGACTATTTGGTCAAAAAACTAGGGGGTCCGACTTGAGGTGCACAACTATCCGTCTTTAGAGCGCGACTCAAGTCGCACCCCAAGGCGATTATCTCTATAGGAATCATTTTAATACCACCACACAGTTTTTGTCCGGGCAATAACGAGCATCAACGCCAAACTTAGGGAGCTGAAAATAAATCATCACCAAAGAGCCAATTGCAAAACTCTGGGTGGATGAGCGGCAATCCCACTTTGAGTCCATTTTTGAGGTGGAATGAGGTGCATGGTGGTTCCATGGAGCAAACAACAGCGCGGGTTGGGCCAAAGTGGGGCCGCCGATCGCCGCT
>JAUZRH010000308.1 GCA_030950555.1 Mariprofundus sp.
TCGGCGGCCCCACTTTGGCCCAACCCGCGCTGTTGTTTGCTCCATGGAACCACCATGCACCTCATTCCACCTCAAAAATGGACTCAAAGTGGGATTGCCGCTCATCCACCCAGAGTTTTGCAATTGGCTCTGAAGGATGCCCATTCCTTTTAGGTTTCATCCAGAATATCGCGTATGAGTTGACTCAACTTACTCACTGTAAACGGTTTGCTGATGACTTTTTCTTGTAATGCTTCATCTATTTTATCGAGCATGCTGAATTTATCGTAACCGGTGGCAAACATCGCCTTTACTTCCGGATTGATCTTTCGAATAGCTTGCAGCGCTTCAGCACCGCCCAATTTTGGCATGACGACATCGAGTATTAGCAAGTCGATGTCGTCTTTGTGTGTTTGATATACCTTGATTGCTTCAACTCCGTCGGATGCAACAATCACCTTATAGTCTAACTCTTTTAGTAACGCCTGTCCGGTTGCGAGGACCATATTGTTATCATCCACCAAAAGAATGGTTTCACCATGACCGATAAGGATGGGGTGTTTCAGTGTGTTTATATTGTTTGATTTGTTCACGACAATCAGGGGTAAATAGATTTCTACGATAGTCCCTGTATGTTCAGCGGCTTTGATCTCAATAGCGCCAGCATGTGTTTTGATCGTCCCATAGGCCATGGCAAGTCCCAGTCCGGTTCCCTTGCCCTGCTCTTTAGTGGTGAAAAACGGTTCAAGCAGATGGTCAATATTTTCCGGCTTGATGCCGGCCCCGTTATCGATGACCGATATGCGAGCGTATTCACCGCTACAGAGGTCGTCGTGCGAGGTTGCGAAAGCATCATCTGCCAGAAAATGATCCAGATGAACCTGGATGGTTGGATTGTTATTTGCACTTTCTTCTATGGCATCACGTGCATTGTTCATTAAATTAATCAACACCTGCTGTAGTTGATTGACATCACCCTTGATCTGCATATCGTTATCTGTGATCTGCAATTTCATCGAGATGTTTTCCGGTAGAGAAACCTGTTGAAGTTTGACGGTTTCTTTTAAAAAGGTAGCGATAGCGAGCGGCTGCATCTGTACCGTAGATTTGCGTGAAAAGGCCATAAGTTGCTGAATGGTTGCCGCGGCACGGAATGAGAGTGTCTCGATCGTCTGCAGGTAGTTGCTTACTTTAGGCATCGCTTCAACGGCTTTTTTTGCTAGGTAGAGATTGCCGGTGATGCCTGCAAGGGTATTGTTAAAGTCGTGCGCAATGCCGCCGACGAGTGTGCCAAGGGCTTCCATTTTTTGTGCTTGTCTGAATTGATCTTCCAGTTTTTCGATCTCTGTAAGGCTCTGTTGAATACCGATATAGTTGGTTATTTCACCATGGATATTTTTGATTGGTGAAATGGTTAGCATGGCGGGATAATCTACGCCATTTTTATTCGTATTTATTACCTTGCCCTGCCAGAACTCCCCGGCACTTAATGCCGACCACATGTTTGCATAGAAGGAAGCATCCTGTTTGCCACTGTTGAGAATACTGGGGCTTTGCCCCAAGGCTTCAGCTTCACTGTAGCCACTGATGGTTGAAAAAGCAGGGTTAACGTATTCGATTTTTGCCTTTGCATCAGTAATAACGACAGCCTCACCGGATTGCTCCATCGCTTGTGAAAGCATGCGTACTTTTTCTTCGGTCTGTTTGCGTGTGCTAAGGTCACGCACAAGCACCATGGCAAATAGATCGCCATGTTGTTCTAGTTTTCCCATGCGCATCTCAACAGGGAACGTGGAGCCATCTTTGCGGCGATTGACGCCCTCGATAGTCACTACCTCACCCTGTTTTGTCTGGGCAAAAATACGCTTGATCTCTTGGGCTGAGAAGCTCACATCGACATCGGCGAGGTTGAGTTTTAGAATCTCATCTCTACTATAATTTAGGCTTTCACATGCCTCGGCGTTGACATCGATAATAGATCCGTTCGGTTCAATAAGCATGAATGCATCCACTAGTAGTTGAAAGCGGCGTTTGCTTTCGCTTAGATCATCCGTCAATACTTTGGCTTGTTCTAGTAATGTTTCTGTTTGCCTATTTCGCTCCTTGAAGACCGCCGCTGCCCGCGTTAACGCACCAATTTCATCATCGACGTTATAGGTGGGTATATGTGTAAGGTGCTCTCCTTGTGCAAGCGCCTTGAAAGCGCCGGTCAACTGCACGATTGGCCGCGTTAGGCTGCGAGCAATGAGCAGTGAAAATAGGATAATCAGACAAAGTGATATAATAATGGCAGTCACAATAGAGGTGATCGCTTGTTCCAACATCACTGCTGTTGTCTGCTCAATAGTCGCCATCTCCTGTTGGGCATGTTTAGCCATTTTTTTGCTATTGTATAAAATTTCATAAGCTTCAGCCGACATCACAACATTAACCAAAAACAGATAACCGCGCGTGCGCTGCACCGATTCAAGAAAGATATGCTCATATTCGTTCAGCTGATGGTTGATGGCCGTGCTTTTTAGGGTGATTGATGGCTGCATGGTTTGATTTTCCAGATGCTTGATCTTTTTGCGAACCAAGGCGAACTCCTCTTTCACCTGGCGTATGTATTGTGGGTTGAGAGAATCAAAATAGCGCATGGCATGATTTTGGATCAGTAGCAGGCTATTGAGGATGCGTTCATTTTCGAGTCGATCACGGTCTGTAAGAGCACTGTTATCTGTTTGAAAATAGTCTGCTGCATGAGAAGCTGCTTGGCTTAAACCTTGATGAATAAGTTGATGCTGTAGCACTTTTTGTGTCTGCAATTGACTAAATGCCTTCATATAGGCTTTCAGATGCTGGCGAATCTCACGCTTATTATCTTTTTCAAGTGCCTGCGACATACTCTGATAAATCGTATGTACCTGTTCGGCGGCACTCGGATGGCCTTCATAGGTATAGATAAGGGCTTGTCTCTGAATTTCGCTCACATTGCGCGCCAGTTGCATCTGTTGTTGCGCCTGGCTGGAGGAGCCGACAAAAGCCCGGAAGCTTGTCGATATATTGTCGAAAGATATATATGATAGCACTGCAATGGCCGTGCCAATCAAGCCTACGGCGAGAAAGCCTGTGTAAATTTTATGTTTAAGTTTTAGTGCGCCAATCATTTCTGCTACGCCATCATAAATTCGTTCCATTTCAGGAGCGAGTATTCGTAAGAGTCCATGACGGTATTCCACACGGCAATGTTTTCAAAACGCTTTATATAGGAGCCGCCGCTGCGTACCTTGCCCGGATGTACGACAACCTTGCCATCGACACCGAGCAGGGCTTCACTGGCGGGTTTTCCATCATACCAGTAATCCCACTCGGGGGCGGACATGAGCCGACGTGAACGCTCAGGGTTGGAGATATAATAGCCTTGGCGTGCAATAAAGGCGCCTGGCCAACCGGAGAGCCACCAGTTCATAAAGGCGTAAGCTGCCTCCTGCTGCTCTCCTTTGGAGTGACTTGAGAGACACATCACCCCATGCCAAGCGCGATAGCCCTCTTTGGGCGCAGCATAGACACAGGGAATGCCCATGCCATTGAGCGCACTTACTGCCGGGGAGAACATGCTCTCAATGACCACTTGGTCAGATCGCATCAGTTCAACTGAATGTGGAACAGAGGACCACACGCCCCTGAAGTGACCCCGTTTTTTATACACCACAAGGATTTTAAATAATTCATCGAGCTCGCGGCGTGTCATATTGCCCATGTCGTTGAAGTGCATCAAGCCACGAGCCTCTACAGCCAGCGCAGCATCAAACAGGCCGATAGTTGGTTCATTCACTAGGGCGACCTTGCCGGCATAGCGCTCGTCGAGCAGCCAGCCCCAACTCTCTGTTTGATAGGGCGTGCCTTGGGGGATGGTTGCTGAGTTGTAGCCAAAAGAGTCAACATTATGCACATAGGGCAGAAAGCTGATTTCATCTGTGGCTTTTGAACCGAGGGAACCGTCCGGCTGGGCGTAAAGTAATTTATAGGGGGCATCGCCTAAGCCGATGCTGGCCTTGGGGGAGAGGCGTCCTTTTTTTGTTAGATCATTAATCTCATTCCAGTATGTGAGTTTGCTAATCTGAATCGGCTGAATCGTACCTGCCTGCCAGAGCACATTTAGACTGTTGGACCACTGCTCATACAGATCGAAGGATGTTGGATCAGTTGAGGCTTTAAGCAACACTTCCGCGCTGCCGCCAGGATAAAACTCGATATTAATGCCGAGGTCTTTTTCAGCTTTTTGACGCAAGGTTTCTTGCAAGGTGACGTGCGTGCCGACCACCCGAATTGTTGGCTTACTATCACGGGCGTGGATAATGGCTGGAAAAGCCAGCGTTGCAGCCGCACCTGCGGCTACCGAACCACAAGTTTTCAGAAATTCACGTCTGTCATCTTTTTCAGGATGGCCAATAGTCATGAAACCTCCATGCATCAAAGCGAGCTGCTAAAGTCTTTCGTATGAGCCAATTGCAAAACTCTGGGTGGATGAGCGGCAATCCCACTTTGAGTCCATTTTTGAGGTGGAATGAGGTGCATGGTGGTTCCATGGAGCAAACAACAGCGCGGGTTGGGCCAAAGTGGGGCCGCCGATCGCCGCTCACGAG
>JAUZRH010000309.1 GCA_030950555.1 Mariprofundus sp.
ATTATGCGCAGGATAGTAGTTGGATTCAAGGCGCCAAATCAAGCGCATAAGCAAGCCCTGAATGGGCGCGATAGCCTACTGCCTTTAGTAGTCACTCTGTGGCAACGCAGAATGCGGACTTATAGACCAGCACGTGGATGATTTATTCCTTCCGCGGCCCTAAGTAGATGGCCTGATTTACTTTGAGCCTTTGTGTCTTTGTAGTTGGTATGATTTAGTACTTATTTTAGTTAAGAAAAAGCTTGTAGGCAGGGTTGTTGGACTCATCGACGTAAGGGTAGCCTAATCCGTTGAGGTAGGCATCGAATGCTTCACGTTCATGGGGGGGGACTTCAATGCCGGCAAGAACCCTGCCGAAGGCAGCCGCATGGTTGCGATAGTGAAAGAGGGAGATGTTCCAACGTCCAGCAGCCCGTGTTAAAAATTCTAATAGTGCGCCAGGTCGTTCTGGAAATTCAAACCGATAGAGTAATTCATTTTGCACCAGCGGTGAGTGACCGCCTACCAGATGACGAATATGGAGCTTGCCCAGCTCGTTGTCGTGCAGGTTTAGTGTTGGTAAACCTCCAGCCTCCATTGACTGCTGTAATAGTTCCATCTCTTCGTTATTGGCAATGCTGATTCCAGTAAATACATGCGCTTCGGTCCGGCTGGAAATGCGGTAGTTGAATTCTGTGATGTTGCGATTGCCAATGATACGACAAAAATTGAGGAATGAGCCAGGTTTTTCTGGGATGGTGACAGCAAAGAGTGCCTCACGGCCTTCACCCATTTCAGTACGCTCTGATACATGACGCAAACGATCAAAATTCATGTTGGCGCCACTATTGATAGCGGCAAGCCGTTGACCACGTACGCCTGTCTTGCGCACATATTTTTTCATACCAGCAACGCCAAGAGCGCCAGCCGGTTCGACGATGGTGCGGTTGTCTTCGTAGATGTCTTTAATCGCGGCACATATTTCATCGGTATCAACCAATAAAATCTCATCCACATAGCGTTGGACCAGCTCGAAAGTATGCACTCCCACCTGTTTAACAGCGACGCCATCGGCGAAGATGCCGACCTGTTCAAGCGTGATGCGATGACCTGCTTTTATGGAATCGTGCATGGCCGCTGAATCAACGGGTTCGACTCCGATAATGCGAGTGTTTGGCGAGTGCTTTTTTAAATAAAGTGCTATACCGGCAATCAGACCACCACCACCAATAGGCACAAACACCGCATCTAGGTCGCCAGGATTCTGACGCATCAATTCTTCGCCAATGGTACCTTGTCCGGCAATAACCAGTGGGTCGTCATAGGGATGGATATAGGTCATACTGTTGATTTTACATAGACGATCAGCCTCGATGCTGGCATCGGAGTAGCTATCACCAAAGAGGATGACATTGGCGCCAAGGCGGCGTACAGCCCCTACTTTGATTTCCGGGGTAGTGGAAGGCATAACGATAGTAGCAGTAATGCCTAGTTTATGGCTGGCCAGCGCTACACCTTGAGCATGATTGCCCGCAGAGGCACAGATGACACCGCAAGCGCGCTCACTTTCGCTCAGGTGAGCAATCTTATTATAAGCACCGCGCAGTTTGAAGGAAAATACTTGCTGCATATCTTCACGTTTGAATAGTATTTCATTGTTCAAACGCGACGATAGTTTGGGCGCCAGTTCCAGAGGGGTTTCAATGGCCACGTCATAAACGCGTGCCTGTTCAATAGCTTCAAGGTATAAATCGGACATGGGGCGGCTTCTACCATGAAAAGAGGATGGATTCGAGTTTGAAGATTAATGTGGTAAAAAAAATGGATCGTGGCTTGGCGTATGGCGAAGCCTGTTTTGAAACTTTTAGGGTGATTGATGGTGCAATATTTAGTTGGCCCGATCATGTAGCTAGACTCAAGCGGGGACTGGAGAGGCTCTGTTTGACTGTTAGTGATCGGGATATTGAGATGATGCAATGTGCCTGTTTGCAGGCCGCTGCTGCTGAAGGGGGCGATGTATTGGTGCGTTTGACGGTTTCAGGGGGTGAAGCGGAGTGGGGTCTCTTTGCTAAAAGTGAAACACATTCAGCTTATATTCAAACGATGGTTTATCATAGTGAGCAGATAGCTTTGATGCTAAATCAGCGAAGTTGGCTATCACCACCGGTGCATAGAGTGGCAAAGTTTACCGCTGATTATGGTATGTTGTTACGGCAGTTGCAGGGAGAACGGGCTGCGTTATTGGTATGGCAAGGTCAGTTGGTTTCGGCGGCAGCAGCGAATATATTGATTTTACGGCAGGGTGAATGGTGGACACCGGCCGTGGCTGACGGTGTACTTCCCGGTGTCATTCGTCACAGGCTGATTCAAGCGGGTCTGGTTCGGGAAGCTACATGTCCTTGTGAATGGTTGGATGATTGTGATGCGCTGGCTGTCACGGCCAGTAGTTTTTTTGTACGTCCTGTTGCTAGCATTCAACGGGTATCGGGTTGTTCTCGGCAATTGGCTGAACATAGTCATACCTTGAAAGAGTATTTATGCGGATTTGAAGGTACACCGGGAGTTTGATTTGATGCGTAAAATGGTTGTTTTTGTTGTTATATTGCTTCTGCTTGTGTTGCTGGTTAGTGGTGGTCTGTTCTACCAACAGTTGAATCGGAAGCAGCCTGTAAAAGCGGTTGATTTATTGGTTCCTGTGGGTGCTTCATCTGGGCAGATTGCGCGTCTTCTTGAGCAACATCAGCTGATCAGATCAGCCCTATCGTTTCGTCTATGGCTACGTATAAAACATCTGGATCAAAGTCTACGCAGCGGCGTTTACCATTTTGAAAAACCGGCAACGATGCTCGAGGTGATCGAACGTCTTCAGCAGGGCGATGTGATGCGCTTCACCGTAACAGTGCCTGAAGGCTTACGCAGTGATGAGGTACTGCAGTTACTGGCTGATAAAACAGCGGTTCCCCTGCAAAAATGGCGACAAGCACTGACCACACTGGTGCAAGGTGATAGTGAGGGCCTGCTGCTGCCAGAAACATGGCAGTATAATAAACCGCTTGATGCTAAACGTTTGCTGCGGACAATGATCAAGGCGCAACAGTCCGTTCTTGATAGCTTAACGATGGATAGCAATGAGCAGATGCGACTGCGTATTATGGCCTCGATTTTAGAGAAAGAGACATCGCTGGAGAGGGAGCGGCCATTGGTTTCTGCCGCTATTCATAACCGTTTAAGAATCGGTATGCCACTGCAGATGGACCCGACTGTGATTTATGGTATTTACCGTACGCAAGGTGCTTTTTCGGGTAATATCCATCGCGCCGATCTGAAAAAAGATACGCCTTGGAATAGTTATACAAGAAAAGGCCTGCCACCTACGCCGATTTGTAATCCGGGTAGAGCCTCTCTTCTGGCTGCTGCAGCGCCTGCTGCTGTTGACTATCTTTATTTTGTTGCTGATGGCAGTGGTGGGCACGCCTTTGCTACGACATTGGCAGAACATGATCGCAATGTGCGTCAATGGGTGGCTTTAGAGCGCAAGCGTAGTCATGGGAAATAGATGTCAGGTGCAGTATGATCAGGTACTGATTATTGAACTAGAGATACCAGTAGCACATCAGATACTATTACAATCTATTTTGCAGGGTGAAGATGGTTTGGGTTTAATTCGTAGCTTTGATGGGCAAGGTGGTCGCCAGCAGTTTTGGACAACACCTTGCCAGCGCCAGGATGCTTATCAGTGGTTGGCCAGCCTACCGGAAAAGCTGGGCTGCTGTATTACGGGCGAGTGGATTTGGCAGAGCTGTTCAGAACCCTCCATTCCAGCCTGAAAATGCACTCGAAGTGGGATTATAATGATTTAAGCTTGAGTATATCTTCTTCCGTCATTCCAGACCTGATCGGGAACTCACCATTGCAGAGTGTGATTGAGAACAAGGGGCTCCCGCCCCACGCCTTCGCGGGAAGCTTGAGCGGTGCTCCCGCTACGCGATAGGGTTAGTTTTAGACTGCCCGAATCAACAGACCCCCACCCGTCATTCCCGTGGAGACGGGAATGAACTGTGCTTCACGTCAAGCATTTTATCAGGCAAATTCATTTGAAAATGGCTGACCATTCTTAATCACGCCAAAAATTTGCCTGACGATTTTATGCGCAATAGCTACTTTAATCACCATTTCAGGCTTCCCTTTTTCAGCCAAACGCTTGTATAAATCCGCACATTGATGGTTGCATTTCTTGGCTGTCCAACTGCACATATACAGC
>JAUZRH010000031.1 GCA_030950555.1 Mariprofundus sp.
TCACCGTCATCATCTTCGGTTTTCACCTCAAACAAATTCACGCCAATGCTTTGGGCCAGTAACCTGGCCAATTCTGTCTTGCCCGAACCCGGCGTACCGTAAATCAGAATATTCACGCCTGCTTCCTGCTGCTTGGTGGAAGCCTTGAGCATATCGCGAAGTAATACAAAATCATCCTGCACATGTGGATAATCCGAAGCCTGCAATGTTGCTGCTTTTGCCGGCACCAGAAAATGACGCAGCAGTGCTTCTTCATTTTCATTTTCGGACATTAGTGCTTCAATCAGACCGTCCATCGGTTCAAGATCCAAACCGGAGCGATAATTATCATCAATTTTTATCAGTCCGCTGGCACGCAAGGCCGCACCTCCAGCCATCGCCTTAGCAACCGTGGATGCATCACTCTCCATCATCATGGCCAGTCCGGCATACAAGTGCATTTCGCTGGGCGTATGCAGCCGATCGAAACAGCCTTTCAAGGGCTCATAACGCTGCTTTAACACAACCAACGCCAGAATTTTCTGCTGGATTGCCGTCAACTGAATACGCTTGGTCATCAGGGAGATGTTCGTAAACAGCATGCCTGATACATCGACCTTCCTTTCATTTGCACGCAAACGACAATGCAACGACTCCTTCACCTCCGATATTTTAAGACTCTGTTCGTCGTTGTCGGAAAAATTCAGAAACTCCGTCAAGTCGGTATCCATGAATCCCCGCTTCTTCTCGAAGAACCCTTTAAAAGCAGTAGCGCTGCCCAATAGCATGCGAATTACCCATACGCTGATTAGCGCGTAGTATTCATCCTGACTTTCTGAATGTTCAATCTGAACCTGCTTGTTCCTGTTTTTTGTTTGATCGATTCATATCAGGCACATGCATCGGGGGACAAATATCCGGACTTTTTTCTCTTGAGTAGGAAATGGACAAATATCTGGACAAAAAATAAAACCGTTTAAAAACAAGGGCCACTGGTGTTTAGAATACGTCTCCTTGGGGACGCCAAACAAATCAAGCACTTACAGGAAACTGTGGGTGCTTTTTTCGTTTTGCGTCACTGGGCCGTTGTTGAGTCTTCGCAAGCTCCACTGACTGGAATACGCTGAAATACGGCCCCTTCACCCACAAAAAAGCCCCACCGCTAGGCAGGGCTTAGAGTGTTATCGAGTAGTGCTTAGGCAGCCAACTTCCAACCCTCTTCAGTTTCTTCCAGGTTCATTTCTATATGATGGATTTCGCGGTTGAGATGGCTGATATTCTTTAAGATTTTACTCAGCTTGCTGGTTGCATCAATGCTTTCGAGATACAAGCCCCGCATCAGATTCGCCGACGGGCGAGGAACATGCTGCGTCCGGCCCTTTTCCCAATTACGCACAGCTGATTCACCGACGCCGATAAGGTTCGCAACCTCAACCTGAGAAAGCCCCAGTTCAATCCTGAGAAAACGGAACTCATCGCCGGTCATTATCGGACGGTCAGCAATACAGCTACCAATCACAATATGAAGCCCTTCCAGGTCATGAATGGCTACACCCTCACCATAGGGAGTTTTCACAACATTATAACCATTTGCCAAATAGATAAAGTCTAAGCCGCTGTCAGTATAATGATATGTACTCATCTATTATTACCTCCTAAAATGTTGTGACAACTACAACATAGCCGCCATTGTCTTCTCTCATGTCTGGCATGATAAATTCCGAAATATTTACTGTTTTCCTTGCCTTTGCACATAACTGAACGTGGAATGTCGCTATGATTGAAATACATAGAAGCGATCTTCCTGAAGCTATATATTCGCTTTGTCGCCATATTAAAAATTTCGGCGGACATGCGTGGCTGGTGGGTGGATGCGTTCGTGACCTCATCATTGGCATCCAGCCGAAAGACTTTGATCTGGAAGTGTATGGTTTACAGCCGGATGAACTTAATCGAGCTCTCAATAAACTTGGGCGCACGGTGCTGGTCGGTCGTCATTTCGGTGTATTTAAACTATGGCTGGATACGCTGGAAATCGATGTCGCCCTACCCCGATCCGAAGTGACATCAGGCAATGGTCATCGCGAATTTGATATTTCAATTGATCCGGCATTGCCTCCAGAGAAAGCTAGTTTACGCCGTGATTTTTCTATCAATGCCATTATGTTTGATCCACTGAACCATCAGGTTATGGATTTTCATAGTGGCATAAAAGACATTGAAAACCAACTTTTACGACATGTAAGTAATGCATTTAATGAAGATCCGCTCAGGCCGTTAAGAGCTATGCAGTTTGCAGCACGGTTTCGTTTAACGCTGGATCAGAGAACTGCAGAACTGTGCAAAACGATGCTCTCTGAAGCAAATACATTATCTATAGAACGGATATGGGGAGAATGGCAAAAATGGAGTCATGCCGCATTTCCTTCGTATGGCTTACAAGCACTCAAAGACAGTGGCTGGCTTGAACTTTATCCTGAGCTACAAGCCTTGATCGGTTGCCCACAGGCTCCCCGCTGGCACCCGGAGGGTGATGTCTGGACGCACACGTTGCA
>JAUZRH010000310.1 GCA_030950555.1 Mariprofundus sp.
TTTCCTCACTACGGAACAGTATTGGGATCATGGATGTGTGTGGGCCGAGGCTGCTTTGCTTTGTAGTACAGAGAATGTAACGGATGACATGATTAAGATTTACATGGAGAATCATTCTGAAAGGGATGGCGATTCTCAAGCTGAGTAGACTTATAGTCGTTACCTTTAGCCGCCTTGGGGCGGGGGCTTGAAGCAGGCTTTAGCCGGAACTGCACTTACAGTGCAAAAATCAAGCCACCAACTTGAGTTGGTGGTCATTGACTTTATTACTTTTTTTAATAAATAAGGGGACTCCGTGGTTGCCGAAAAAAGTTAAAATAGACAAGTGAAAGTGTAAACTGCTTTTCAAGGCTGGTGAAGGATGCCTAAAATATGTGCAATGAAGTTTGAACTTAGGGTCGCTTATATACTACTCAGTGGCCTATTGTTCATTTTAGGGTTGCTGAAGTCAAATTTATTGACTTTGTAGAGTAATAAAATCTACGTTTTTATTTCATGAGGTGGATGAGAAAAAAGACAGCTTTTCACACATATGATTTCCTAGGTCTTTATTTTTTCGTAACTACTCAGGTCATCCCCTGATTTGCCCGATTTCTGCGTCAACAATACTCAAGTGCAGGAGCACACTCCGTATTTCTTCCTTGAACTCGAACAAATCAGGAGCGACCTGAGCAGTTACAACCATTTTTGTGTGGGGTGCTGAGTAGTAACATTTTTTCCTTTATAGCGACGGATAAAAAGTGGTTCACAGTTCAATCTACCATTGACCAATCATCGTAAAATATTGGGGCTGCATATTTAACCGTGCTTAGCCCAAGCGCAGCTAAAGTCGTCTCCACTTCTTATTGTTTTAAATCCCCTGCTTGTCTGCTGTGGAGTAATTTGTGTTGGAAGGCGTTGTTGCCACTCCATAGGTCGCCTGCGAGAAGCCCCATGATGTCTTTTTTCAGTTCTTCACTACGATCTGATACGGAAAAGAGGTTGCGAACTAGTCCTGAATGGTAAAAACGTTCAACAAAAAGACGCATGGAGTCAAAGCCTATGCGGTACTCTTCATCACCTTGATAGTGCAGATCAGAGGCTCCTTCATTTCCCTCGATTAGTGCTTGATGTAGTCGGTCAGCTACGGCTTCAGCTGTTTTAATGGCGAGAAATACACCAGATGAAAAAACAGGGTCGAGAAAGCCCGATGCATCACCACAGCAAGCGTACCGCACGCCATGGCGAGAGCTATTTGTGAAGCTGAAGTCCGCTTCAGCTCTAATATCAAAGTCTCTCTGAGCTCCTTGAAGCACAGCTGTCAGTAGGGGTGAATTGGCCATATAACGCTCAAAGAGCGACGGATCACGATCTGCAGGGGCAATCTCTTTCTGTACTACCAGGCCAACGCTAAGTCTGCGTCCGGCGAGTGGAATAACCCAGAGCCAACCAATATCAACAGAGATAATCTTTACATCACCGGAATTAAACAGGGGCGTGGCGGTATCGGAGTCTACTTTTGAGTAGTGGGTATAGAGCGAAAATTTCCCCAAATTTTCAATCCGATCTATTGATCCATTGTGCCGTCCAGTCATGGCGCTGCGTCCAGTCGCATCGATCAAGTAGCGGCCTTTGTAACGTGCTTTATCTGTGCGGATAGAGACTTCATCAGGGGAACAGTTGAACTCTTTTATGGTTTCCTGCTGGTGGACAATAACACCATGTTTTTCTGCATTGTTGATCATCATAAGGTCAAAGCTGGCGCGTTCAACCTGATAAGGTTGGTGCTCTCCAGCTAGAGGAAAACGGACGCTGACTCCACCCGCTTCATCAATGAATTCAGCACCATTTTTTGGCAAATAGTGTTGTTTGTCCCACATAATGCCCAAACGTTCAAAGACTGGCTCAGCCATGGGTAACATTGATTCACCAATATGAAAGCGCGGGTGGAGGTCGCGGTCAATTAATAATACACGGTGTCCTTGCTGTGCTAGCAGCGTCGAAGCTGTCGTGCCAGCAGGGCCTCCGCCTGCAATGATTACATCAAAAGTGTCTGTTTTATTCACGTTAGTTTATCCATTAAAGTTGATTGTTGTTGAAAAAAGTGGTCAATACTGAAGTATCACAGCAATGATACTATGAATGGCTGTGGTTGCAAATTTTCGCGTATGGATACTTAAGGGAGCTACCGTTGCTATAGATGCTGCTGGATCGGTTGAGATTTTAGAAAAAAGGAGAGTGATTTGTCTAACGTTGTATTGGTGTGGGACCGCTTTGTTCGGTTATTTCATTGGTCGATCGTGGTTCTGTTTACTCTAGCCTATTACACTTCAAGCAGTGGCGATGATGATATCCATGCGATTGCAGGTTATCTCATGACGGTGTTACTTTTTTTGCGTATTGTCTGGGGCTTGCTGTCAACGGGTTATGCTCGGTTTACGCAGTTTTTATATCCATTTCAAGAGATTTGGCAACATGGAAGTCAGATATGCTGTAATAACCCGCGTCATTATTTAGGGCATAGCCCGATGGGGTCGGTGATGGTCTTTGTGCTGTTATTGCTGATATTATTGTTGCTATTATCGGGGCTAATAAGTCAGGGTTGGGGTGAATATGAAGGACCTTTATGGTTTATGGGATTGATGCCTAGCGATGAGGTGGGTCATATAACTAAATATATGCATGCTCGATTGCCTGATATTCTGATAGTGATTATTGTGTTACATGTAGCAGGTGTGTTGCTAGCATGCTATCAGCATCAGGAGAACCTCGTGCGCAGTATGTTTACCGGTTGTAAGAATAAAAAGTAAGTGATGGTGGAGCTTTATGAGTAGAATGCATGTGTTTTCCTGGGCAGTGATTTTTTCTTGCCTTTTTCTTGGTTTGCCACTATTGGCCACGGCCTCAGATCAAGCTGATGGAGGCTATAAAAAAATTGATATACCTGATACGCCCTTTGTGGAGCCAACGCGCTCGTTGAATAAGATTCATATGCACCTTGGTTTGGGGTCACTATTGGCGGCGGCCGCGGCGGGCTTGAGTGCGCCGGATAGTGAGGGTGCTACGGCATCACGGGGACAGTCATCTAAAAAATCATTTCATTATTATGCCGCAAATACCGCCGTAGCGCTGGGTGGTGCAGCGATTGTAACTGGTTTAGTTGCACATCTGGATGATATTCATTTGGATAATGGTTTGATGGATCCCGATACACTGCATATGATTTTAACCGTCGCAGGGACGGCAGCTTATATGTATGCAGTTGCTAAAGCTCCCAAGGTTTTAGGTGGGGCTTCGAATGGCCATGCGGCGGCTGGCATTGCGGGGGCCAGTATGATGCTGACAGGTGTGGTATTGGAGTGGTGAGCGTGTTTCGAATTTGCACTTTTGCACTTTTTTTGATGCTGAATGCACCTTTGGTGATGGCAGCAGATGTGATTGATGAGATGTTAACATCGTACCAAGCAGAAGGTGTAAGCCATTTTGATGCTGACGAAGGCGACAAGTTATGGCATCAACAGTTCCCAGCGCCGGTGGATGCGGAAAGTAGCAAAGCCAGGAGTTGCCAAACGTGCCATGGTGCTGACTTGAAAAAGCCGGGCGAACATATCCGAACAGGCAAAGTGATTAAGCCAATGTCACTCACTGTTTCTGCGGATCGGTATAGTGATGTGAAAAAAATCAATAAATGGTTTCGTCGTAACTGCAATTGGGTGATGGGACGTGAATGCACTAATCAAGAAAAAGGTAATTTGCTGATTTATCTAAGACAGCAGTGAAATGGGAGTGAGATAGTGATTAGATTTGGTCTATTATTGATGATGTTTTTTACCATGCAGAGTGCTTTCGCTGCTGATAGTTTTATGGGGATTCCCCGCTTTAAAGGGGTGGAGTCAGTAAAAAGTAAAGTGTATCAGTCCAACTGTGCTGAGTGCCATTTTGCCTATTTTCCCGGTTTATTGCCAGCACGTTCTTGGCAGAAGCTTATGACTAAAAGTGCACTAAAAGATCACTTCGATGAGAATGCCGAGCTTGATGAAGGCGACCGTCAAGAAATTTTGGCTTTTTTAGTGGAGCATGCCGCCGATCATTCCCATTATAAGCGCTCGATTAAAATAAGACGCTCTATTCCTCAGCTGGCAGCGCCACTACGTATTACGGAAGTGCCTTATATTAAACGTAAACATAGTGAAATACCGGCTCGCCTAATCAAAGGGAATAAAAAGGTGCGATCACTCAGTAACTGTGCTCGTTGCCATACTCAGGCTGAGGATAAGGGTGTGTTTGATGATGATACTGTGTTCATTAAAGGCTATGGTGTTTGGGATGACTGATTAGCTTTTATCGTATGGTTTTTGCAAAGGCGTTGTCGTAGAAGTTTGCTGCAGTCTGCTAACATAAGAATGGGCATGTCCTTGCTAAGGGCCGCGGAAAGAATAAATCATCCGTGCGGCCGTGCAAGGTCGTCGGTTCTTGCGGGGGAAGATCCCGTCCCGAGAAGGATTAGCCATCCGCCGGGAAGTGTAGCTGGGTCGGCGGGAGTAATCCCAAAGATTAAGCACAGGGCGAGCGAAGCAATTGGCCGTAAGAAGAATATTTTACGGGTCGCCACAAAGACACCAAGGTACAAAGTGAAAGCAATGCCGATGGGAGTAGTAGATCCAGTTTGCTGCACAGTGTCGGTGAGTCCAACCTGATTGGAAGTCAACGGTTTCTCTTTATGGGGCTAGATTCTTTTAAGATACTCGGTTATCTTCTCATGTGTAATTTCAGAATATAGGAGTAAGCTTTTGAAAGAATATTTTCTTTTGATATATATTGTCTTTATTTCATTTGGGTTTGTCACTTCAGCCTATGCGTCTAAAACAATCCAGAAACGTGCATGTATCTCCTTTTCGAAATCAATGACTGATATTAACTTGCAAAAAAAAGAACTTTTACTCACGGCAAAGCGGGCAGCCGCTAACGAACTTTTTGGGGAGCTAATCACTTCATCCAGTTCAGTAGCAGATTATCAATTAACTAGTGATTTAGTGACAGCATCTTCGGCAGGCATGATTCGAGTGTATGGAAGTCCGAAATACGAAAATGGGAAAGGTCTCGGTGAGATTTGTGTCTCGATTCATGCTTATGCCACAGCATCTGATATGAAAAAATTTAAACCTGTTCCCATTAGCAATAAGCAGTGCGTTTCTGATGCTACATTGACGGTTATTGCAATACAGAAACATGCCAAAGAACAGGCTGTATTATCAGCTATCGACAATTATAATCACAATTTGAATGATTATAAGAAAGATGCTCGTCTCTCTTTAGCTCATAATATAACTTTTACACAAGCAGGTTTCATTCCGGATACTGCAACGTATTGTGCGAAATTTGAGGGTACTTTATTTCCTATCGAAGTCATTGCATTGTTAGCTAAAAAAACGAATGGCAAGTCTCTAATCAGTCCGAAACATGCGGGTGCAAAAAGAATAACGAAAGCTCATGCCAAGAAGCCAGCTGCAAAAAAAACCATTAGAAAAAAGCGGCTGAAAGCAAAAAACAGAGCCAAAAGAAATAATAGAGTAGTTCTACCTACAGAATTTTTTATTGCGCAGAGCACCCCTTCTGCTAAGGGTTCTGAATCGGCATCCGAAGTAAAACGTTGCAGGTTAAATGTGTATTTTCCTAAATATTTGTACAAATACAGTCGGAAAAAAACAATGCTTACCGAGGTGCTTCCTCGTCATGGAAACTTTATATATTTGGCCTTTATGCAAGCTGTCAAAAAGCCCGGTATTGGTTATCAAGTACAAGTAAAAGGTTCAATGTACGCTGGTAAAAGAGTGCTTGGAAGCTTTGTGGCCACAAGAAATACACGAGGCAATATATTCAAATCCCAGTGTAGGAATCTGTTAGGGTTAACAAAAAGAATAGCGAAAGATGTCGCTGGTTGGAGTAAACATCCATCTATAAATGCGCAGTTGTAATCATAGAGTCTGTCATGATCAGGTGACGACTTGAGATTGTCTCTTTTTTATTGGGTGCTTCTCAAGGTTATAATCCATGCGTCCTGATGTCAGATAATGCCGCCACTGACGTTGATAACTTCTCCTGTGACATAGGAGGCGGCGCTAGAGCAGAGGAAGGCGACGACGGCAGCAACTTCTTTAGCATCACCTGCCCGAGCCATGGGTACGATTTGTCGTATTTGATTTTTATCAATATGGCTGGTCATCTCTGTCGAGATGAAGCCGGGAGCAACGGCGTTAACACAGATTCCTCGCGACGCCAACTCCTTGGCGAGAGACTTTGTGACACCAATAATACCGGCTTTAGCTGCGGCATAGTTGGTCTGGCCACGGTTGCCATGAAGAGCGGCAATGGAGGTCATGTTTACGATACGGCCCCACCGTTTTCTAACCATTGGCATCACTAATGGGCGGGTAACATTATACAATCCGCCTAGGTTGGTTTGAATGACACTGTCCCACTGCTCATCTTCCATGCCGGGAAAGGAGGCATCGGCTGTGATTCCGGCATTATTCACCAAAATATCAAAAGCGCCGTGCTCAGTAATAAACTTATCTAACAGATCGCGGCACTCTGCTCTGTTGGCGATATCAAATGGTATCAGTGAAGCTTGAAAGCCCCGCTGATGGATTTCAGCCATGATAGTTTGTGCCGCAGAATGATTCCTGTGGTAGTTGATCCAGATATGACGATCCTCTGCAGCTAGTTCTTTTGCAATAGCAGCACCAATACCTCGACTAGCACCGGTCACCAGTACATGTTTTGTCATGTCTTCTCCTCCTCGGGAAAGAGCGATAGAGTGATGGAAGCCTTCATCACGACTCTTTTTCCAATCAGTACAGTGCCTTCAAACATGGCCGCGTGTTGACTGCCACCAAGGAAGGTCGATTCAATGATAAGTGTTTCACCACATGGGATGAATGGCACATATATTTCCATATTACGCAGCGCTATAATGGCTCCAGGTGCCGTATTGGCAGTAAATTTTAGCCCTAGAAAGAGCCCCGAAGTTTGAGCTAGAAGCTCCAGTGAAGCATATCCTGGGAAGCGCCCCTTTTGCAGTAGTGGGTTGTTAGCATCAATAGATGCAAGTGCGATGATCTTCTGTTTATCGTGTGTCAAGAGTTTCGTAATCATCAGCATGGGGGCGCGATGGGGAAGCATTGAGGCGATCATGGTGCTGACACTCTTGATATAGCTAGCTCGGTAAACCATGTGGCATCTGCTTGGGGAGATAGGTGCACTCTTCCGCTCTGTCTTTGATGCAGCGCAGTAAGCAGCGGCTGTGAAGCCAGTGCCGGAGAGCAGGCTCTATAATCAATGGCTGGATGTGTAGTTGTTTCACAGGTGGGCAGAGAGAGGGTCATTGCGTTACTCTGGTTTGGTGCCCGGCTTAGTACAAAGGCCGTGGCACAGGCTAGCCAGTGGTTGTTGGCCAGCATACGCTGGGGTAGCTCCTCTTCATAACAGACTAGTAATAATTTGTCTGTCACGCACTGTAACTGACTCCATGCCTCTAGTAGTGCGAGCGCAAAGCCATCTTGATAGGCCGCCATCGCCATCGCCGGGTGAGTATTGCCGACGGCAATGCTCCAGTAGCCTGATGCCGTGTTATGGACGGAGTTATGAAACTGGGTTGGTGATATGGGAAATCGTTGTTGTGCTATATCCATACATAAGCGGTCGGTGACGGCCAGTTCGCCTAATGAGGAGACGAAAATAACGGGTAACTCTGGGGGAGCAATAGCCGCATGCTGGCATGCACGCTGTGCAGCGGCAAAAGCCATTCTAGTCGCTTTGCTGGTTCTGCGCTTGAGCTTGGCTGGTAGTAGTGTCGATTCCATATCGCAACCGTTAAAGCCGAACTGCTCTGCCTCTTCACTATGGAGAAAGCTAATGCCCGTTCCTGTGATGGCAATAGACGTTTTATCCATGTAGCTCTCCCTTAGCAAAGATTAGGCTTACATTGTTGCCACCAAAGCCAAAATTATTACTCATGACATAATGCATATCCGGTTTGGAAAGAGTATGCGTAATAATATTGTTCTGCTTAAATGCCTCGTCAACGTGCTGAATATTGCAAGTGCCGGGCGTAAATCCATTTTCCAGTGCGAGAAGAACAATAATGGCTTCAATCGCACCTGCCGCACCGAGTGTGTGGCCGGTAATCCCCTTGGTGCCACTACAGGCAGTCTGATCATTGAAAATAGTAGCCATTGCCTGCATTTCCGATTGATCATTCATGCGGGTGCCGGTGGCATGGAGGTTTATATAGTCAAGCTTATCAGCGTCCAATCCGGTTGCGGTCAGGGCTTTCTGCATAGCTAATGCAGAGCCACTCCCATCAGGGCAGGGGGCGGTCATGTGATAAGCATCAGAAGATTCACCAAAGCCTATCAATGCGGGATGCTGATCAAGTTGATTTCGTTCGAGAAGAAGAAGCCCAGCCCCTTCGCCAAGGCTGATACCATTGCGATCACGATCGAGTGGCTTGCAGGGGGTCTCTGCAGTCAGTTCTAGCGAGTGAAATCCGTGCAGTGTTAAGTGACAGATAGAGTCAACGCCGCCCACCACGACGGCATCACAGATGCCGCTCTCTATGAGTCGTTGCCCTGCGGCAATAGCTTTACCACTCGATGAGCAGGCCGTGGAAATGGCGTAACAAGGGCCTGTTAGACCCAATTCGCGTTTTAGAAAATCGCCTGTTGCCACCCACGCATGTTGATGCTGAAAATTGAAAGCGGATGGTTGTGTGCCAGTTTTTAAGCAGCCTTGATAAGCCCGTTCTGTTTCGTAAATACCTGAAGTGCTGGTGCCTATAATGGTGCCCACGCGATGTTTGCCATATTTCTCGACTGCCGCGTTGACGGCGGCTCTGAAGTGTGCATTTTCACAATCTAAGGCAGCCAGTGCCATGCGTGAGTTACGACTATGATAGCGACTAAGCTCGCTACGCAGTATAGGTAGTTCGGTTTCTATTTCACCGGTATAGGTGAGGAAATCCGGTGTAATCAAGCGCGCTGGCTTTAGCATGCTTTGTGAGAGGAGAAGTGCATTTTTTAGTGAATTCGAGCCCATACCACATGCGGTGACGGCTGAGTGTGCGGTAATAAATATCGGTTTCATGAATTGTATTTCCGTATCATCTTGGAAGATTATCTATTTTAAGGCGAATGAGAAGAGGGCAGAGCAGAAAGCCAAAAAAAACGCCGGGGGCAATGGTCCATGCCAACGTTTGAAGGGCAGGGTTTTCGGCAGCCCCTAGAGAGGTAAATGCTATAATTGTGGTAAGAGCAGAGAGTACAATAGCCTGATAAGTGACTTTCATATCAAGGGCCCGATTCTCAATAAAGAAAATACCATAATCTACACAGATGGCGACGGACAATAGCATGCCGAGCAGGTGTAGCATCCCAAACGGAAGGCCAGAAATACCCCAGCACCCGATCACGATGGCGCAGGAGAGTATGGCCGGCGCCAGTGCATGCAGAGCGTGTGCTGGGCTGCGATAGCGAAGGGTGAGTAGGAGCAGTATAATTAGGCTGCCATAAGCTAATGCCTTGATTGTTTTGTTTCCGTAGTCGGCATTAATCTCATTGATCATATCTTTTTGACTGACGTACTCTGCATTAGGTAAGGCGGCGAGCATCTTTTTTAGCGCGGATTGATTATGTTTTCCTAGCCAGATAGTAAGTATGGTTTTATCAGCAGATATCGTATGTTGACCCGCAATATAGCGGCCAACAGGAGAATCAAGAAGCTTTTCCATAGTGAGAGGCGGGAGCGTAGAGATGGCTGCGTTGCTCAGCATGCTAGGGCGCAGCCCACTCTCTTCTAATGCTTTGCGCCACAGCTTTATATGGGCTGGGGTGAGCTGTGCTGAAAAGGCATGGTTATTGCGTTGTTGTAGTTGCTCTGAGGCCAACCATGGATAGATGGAGAAGTATGCCTCCAGTTTGCCCACCGTTTTTAATGCCTCAAGCTTCAATAATACAGCCTCATTGGTTTGCAGTGCATGCTCCATGGTATCAGCATGAAGTAGAATAAAACGGCCGGGTTCTATGCTCTCGATGCGGCTGCGAATTTGTTGATCTTGCTGTTTTATCTCACTTAGAGAAGGAGAGAGGCGTGATAGATCGTCACTCCAATGCAGATTGGCAAGGCCGATGAGTAACAGAGTAGAGGTTAAAAATAGTAGAGGTAACTTAATATTAAGTTTTCTGGAAATTACCAACCAACGACTAAAGTTGAAAGAGGGTTGGCGTGTACGCTCAGTTTTAAGCGCCAGTGCATAAGGCAGAATAAAACGAGAAAGGGTCAGTGAGGTAAGGATACCGCAGCCGGCATACAGAGCGATCTGCTGCATGCCGGGGTAGCCGGTGAAGCTCAGTGCAGTATAGCCGATAATGGTTGTGATGGCTCCCAATAATAGGCTGGGCCAGATGCGCTTGGCAGCAGCGATAGGAGGCTTGCGGTCAGCTGCAGCATGAACCATAGTGTGGATCGGATAATCCACACAAATGCCGATCAAGGTTGTTCCCAATGCCAAGGTTAGCGCATGAATCTCGCCAAAAAAGATTGATGTTACAATGCTTGCTACGGCTGCAGAGGCGATCAGCGTCAAAGAAACGATGATCAAGGCGCGTAAAGAACGAAATAGCAGCATAAAAAGTAGCAACATTGCCACAGTTGAGATGCTACTGACCAGCATCACATCCTTAGAAACCTGTTTCTGTACGGCCATGGCAAATAGTGGAATGCCAGTCATTTCCAATGTGTAACGATGAGCATACGCACTATTAAGCGCTTCAAAGGTGGCTTCTATCGATTTTTTGATCGTTTTTTGCACACGGGTGTTGAGTCCGGAAGGGGTTGTTTCAACGATGAGCGTGCTATAGCGGCTCTCTTCTTTTTTGTTGCTGTGGTAATGCTGTAGCCAGTTGGAGAGAAGAAACATCGGGTCGTTGTGAATGATTTTTTTTACAATAGGGGCTTCAGGGCTTAGCAAGCCTTGTTTGATGCTTTCAGCTCGCTGATGGAGTGATGTTTTGGAAAAGAGTGAGGTTACTTCTATTTCGGGTTGTAGGGAAAATAGGTGAGAACGATAGGGTAGATAAAATGAGATTAGCTCATTGATCTCATTTTCATCCATAGATGGGCCCCAGACCCGTTTGATTTCTGCCACTTCAGATAATGAACTGCGTAGCTCATCGGTTATTTCTGGTGGTGTATTACTGCTTGATGTTTGGCCAATGCTTAAAATATAGCGACGCGAGAGCTCGCCAGTCTGCATATTACTGGCGATAATCGCCGTTTCGGCCGAGCCACCAGTAAAGAAGAAGGCCGAGATATCGGTCTTAATATTACTTTGCCAGAGCGCTGTGGCTAACAGTAGTGGTAAAAAAAGAAGAAATCCCCAGACCCGACGGTGCATGTTTTAGTAGCCTCGGGTCTCTTTTATAAGCTTTGTTAAGGCCTGATCGGCGAAATGATTAAACGGGTGTGATTGAAAAAACCATTCGGTATGATCACCATCAGCCATTTGTGTTAGAATATAGTTGCTAGTTGCACCTATTTCTCCTTTCACGGTTATATGTGAATAGCGTGCGCTAGTAGTCTGTTTGGGTTCTAAATCAAGTTGCCAGCCTTTATCGGTTGTTGAAACCCGGACATCGTAATTTTTTTCAATGGCCTCTCTGTCGCCGCGAATAATGGGTTTGAACCATCCCAGCTTTCCTGTTGCCATCGATGATTTGGTGCTGCCAGAGCGATGGATGTTTCGTTGCGGCAGGAAGAACCAGTAGCGTCTCTGGTTGGCAACCAGTTGTATGCGATCAGGTGATTGCTGGACAATGGCAAATTTTTCCTTGGTGATGAATATCCGACCGGTTCCCTGCCATGGTGTCGTTAATAGTTGCAGGTGGCGTACTTCACGGTAGTCGATGATGCTACTTGTTTGTTGCGTGGCAGTAGAGAGGATTGTCGCAAGTGTTTCTTCAGCCCACGTTGGAGATGAAAGCATCAAGGTGATGATAAGTAACGCTATATGTTTAATCGAAAATTGCATGAATGACCTCATCTGGTATTGCTAAAAGCATGCTGCCATCCTGATGGCAGGCTGCTTGTTTGGTATGGCCGTAGGCCACTCTTTTGCCGCTGATAATATCTATAATCGTATAGGATATAAGCAGGTAACTTATATGTTTATCCAGAGAAGCGCATACCTGTACCTGTTGGCCATAGCTTAGCGGTCGAACGTAGCGACACTGGCTTTCGATCACAGGGAAGATGTAACCCATTGCTTTCATTTTTGCGATATCAAAATCGAATGATCTAAATAGTGCAGTTCTGGCGAGTTCGAAATATTTATAGTAGTGGCCATGCCAAGCAATACCGAGAATATCAATATCATGAAAGGGAATTTCTAGGTCAATGGATGCGCTTTTCTTCATCGGATAGAGGGGAGCTCTGGCAGCCAGCGAGGGACGTTATCACTGTAATTTTGATATGTATCGCCGAAACGGGCAATAAGCAGTGGCTCTTCATAAGTTGTTATGAAAAGAACGCCGGCACGTGCAGCAATAGGTATCCACAGCAATAACAGGAGTGAACCGGTTACAAGCTGTTCACCGATGCCCACCAGTAGCAGTGACAACATCATCGGTTGACGCACCATCGAGTAGGGGAAGGTTGTAACCAACCGCTGTGCCGGCATAGAAGGAATGGGTGAGCCAAAGCCTTTGTGGTGCATTAACCAACTACACCAGAGTGCTAAAATGGCAGCTGAATTCATGCATAGATAGCCGATGCTGTGCGTCAGGGCTGACGTGAAGTGGGGTAGCTGCCTGTGAGTATCCAGTTGCATAAGTAGCAGGGGGATGGTTCCGACGACGGTAAAGGGACCGATAAATAGGTAAATCATGCTGTCGAGGCTATTTTTTAGTAATGCTCTGCTCTTCACTTTGTAGCATCCCAGTAGTCGTAGAAATTGAACCAGTTATAGGGCTGTTTTCGACAGTAGTGCTCCAATCGATTCGCATAGCATTGCACATATCCATCCAGTGCTTGTTGTCGAGCGTTGCGAGGCAGCGAGACACGTTCGGTGAGAAGTTCGATACAGCTCTCATAATGATAGGGGGCGGAGAGTAGGCCGAAAAAGGTGTAAACAGGGCAGCCTAGAATATGTGCCAATAGATACGGGCCGGATGGTAACGCAACAGCATCACCAAAAAACTGTGCGGTCGTTTTTTTGTCACCAATGCCAACGCGGTCGGCTAAAATGGCTAGGATGCCACCCTTTTCAATAACTTCACGCATTTTAAAGATGGCCTCTGGCTCCGTCGGGTCGATTATGCGATTAGCCAGTTCCGGATTTAACTCATCCAGAATCGCACGGATTTTCTGTGAACTGCCAAAGTAGGCAACAATATGAATTTCAACGCCTGCCTTCTCTCGCGCTAAAACACGGCACGCTTCAAAGCTGCCTAGATGGGAGCCTAGCAGAATCATGCCGCGGCCCTGTTGCTGCGCTTCGATCAGTATTTCTCGACCTTGTCCTGTGACGGTGAATCGTTTTGTGTCGCCAGAGAGTATAAAAATACGATCCAACAGTGTTTGAGCAAAGCAGTGAAGCTGACGATAATAGTCGCACCAATGGCTATGGCCGAGGACCTTGGTGTAAAATCGGAGCGAGGAGGCTCTTGTTTTTGGCGAAGTAAGTAAAAAGTAGATCGCAATCGGAATCAGTAGCGGGCGCACTAACCAGTGGCCTGTATGATGGCAGAGCAGTAGCATCAATCGCATTGTCCAGAGTGATCCGCGCTCGTTTTTTTCAGTCCATTCACTCATCAGGTTTTCTAAACGCTTTTGCTAATAACTGGAAGGGTGCCTGTAGTATCAATCGAATATGAATCCATGTGTGACGCACATTATCATTAACCATCTTAAAGTGAGAGATGCCGCCCTCTTCAGGGCTGGGGTAACGCACCTCTGTAGGAATATATATTAAGGGAAGTCCCGCCCAGTGGGCGCGTATAAGAACCTCTGGGTCAAAGCTCATGCGTGGATCCATGCGCCCTAATTGGCAGATGGCTTCAACCGGATAGCCCCTGTAACCAATCATGCCATCAGGCACACTCCATTGCCCCATTTCCAAGGCAAGCATGGCCTGGGTCAGCTTGCGCCCATATTTACGGATTATTGGAATATCATCACCATAGATGGGGGTCCCCAAGATTAGCGCACGCGAGTGATGTTCAATGGCTGTAATGAACTTTGGCAGGTCGTCGGTATCGTGCTGGCCATCAGCATCCACCTGAATGGCATGGGTGAATTTCAGTTCTGAAGCCCGCTTTAAACCGTTTTGGACGGCGACACCCTTTCCACAATTGTGCGGGTGGTTGACGATATCGATGCTTCCCGGTAACTCTTTTAGCAGTGTTTGAAGGGTTATTTCAGTGCCATCGTTACTGCCATCATTGACGATGATGACAAAATTCAGCTTTTTCAGCAGAGCGTGAACCATATGGGCGATGGTCATATGGTTGTTGTAAACCGGAATTAAACCACAGATTTGAGCGCTCATAGAGTGATTTCCTTGAATAGTAATCTGCCCTTGGCAGCTAGGTGTTGAGGGATACGGATAATAAAGTTTCCACTACCCTCATTCAGGATCGTAAGTTCTATGTTTACGACTGTGTTAGGCTTAATAGGGTGGAGAAATTTAGCAAAGGGGAGTCCAATGATTGTGCATGGCGACTGATGAAATGAGGAGAGTGTTTCTTGTAACAGCGATAGTTCGACTACAGCAGGTAAAATAGGAAAGGAAGGAAAATGGCCCGAAAAGGCAGGGTGGTTAGCTGCAATAGTAAACTGTTGTGTGTAAATGCTACTCATGCGCGCCCTTCCTTTTGAAATAATTTCATTAAAGATTGCCTGCGTAGCTTGCCACTGCTTTCATGCGGTAGCTGTTCAACGAGTATCATTCTGCGAGGAATTTTTATACCCTCGAGCAGCGATAAGAGTTGCTGTCGAAGATCACGCACTGTGAGTTGGCTATCAGATCCTGTCGCAATGATGGCCCATAAGGCCATGTCGCGAATATGTCCTGCTACAGGCACAGCGACAACGGCTGCATCCAAGACTCCAAGACACTGTTTGAGAGCATTTTCAACGGTGGTCAATGAAATACGTTTGCCAGCAATTTTTACAATAGAGTCAGCACGCCCTTGTAGATAAAAGCCGCTGCTATTTTGTAATGAGACGATATCTTGACTCTGAAAAGGCAGGGATTCATGGTGATGGATAAAGGGGGAGTTGACCTGTAATAGCCCTTCATCATTGCAGCTTATTTGTACGCTATCAAAAGTAATCCAGACTGGATTATGTAACTGTTTTCGGTATGCAATAATGCCGGTTTCACTAGAGCCATATATTTCAACAATTTCCTGCTGATATTGTTGCTGCCACTGTGTTGCGAGCTCTGGGCTTAGAGCGCCTGCGGATGATATGACTAGGATTGACGGGTTGATCGATGATTGCTCTAGTAAGGCGCCTAAATGGGCTGGAACGGTGATAAGGATTTGTCCGTTTACTTGCTGCATGGTGGTGGCGACTTCATCACCATGCAACGGGCACTCATCCACCACTGGAACCCCCAAGACCCATGGCAAGAGGATGGAAAAGGTGAGGCCATAGAGGTGGTTGGGGGGCACACTTGCCGTGAGTGGGCTATTTGGCCAAGGGATAGCGTGTTTTAGTGCCATGGTTTCTGAAAAAAGGTTTCCTACTGTTTTGTGTACAGGTTTGGGTTCACCTGTGGAGCCTGATGTGTAGAGGGTGATAGCCTGCTGATGGAGATTGAAAGAGCATGTGTAGAGCGGAAGCTTACGTGCCAAGGTTATTGGGCTGAATGTGTGAGTGAAGCCGTCGTTCAACTCTAGGGTGATTGAGTGGCGGTCTTTTATGCGATTGAGGGTCGCTGGATGCAGATTCGGAGGAAGGATGGTATTTTTCTGCAGCAGCCATGCTGCCAAGAGAGCTAATGAGAACTCATAACGTCCCTTGCAGAGGAGAAGAATATCGCCATCGCTTTCACTCATGATGGCTGTGGTCTGGCTCAGGTGATGAAATAGCTCGGAGGGATAGAGTGCTCTGCCTGCGATGAGCGCAAAGGGTTGTTTTTCGGGGAAATGAAGTGTGACCGCCGAGTCGTTTATTTTACTACTTACACACATACGCTTATTTACTATTCCATACTGTGTGACCGTTTTTGATCATGTTCATCATGCTCTGTTTGAATGGTAATGTTTCTAGCCAAGGATAGCGAAGTCGGCGCCAAATATATTCAAAAAGCATCAGTGCTCCCAATAGCAGATAGCTGATCAGGCCCGTATAGAGTGCCCAGATATCATTGTCTGCCAAGAGAGCAAGAGCTGTGCAAGTAAAAATATTTGCCGCAAAGAAGGCGGTCCAGACATAAGTGACTTTGCGGCAGTATTCTGGGATCCCGGGGGGGAGTTCGGGAAAATCCAAACGGGCAAAGCGCTCTATCATGGGTCTTTCGCTACGAAGCGTGCTGAAAAAAAGGCAGAAGAGACTGCTGAAGATAAAAACGGGAATCATTTTGGCACTAATGTTTTGCATGAAAAAGGCACCAGCACAGAGGACGACTGCAATGAGAGCATAGAGTGGCGCGACCTTACCTCCGGCGAGAAAGCGTCGAAAGAATATAATGGCAAAGACGAGCGGGAAGACCCATGATACTCCGTGAGTGATGGCCATGTAAACTAGTAATGGATAGGTAATAACCAGTGACGTGACGGCAATGGAGCCGGCAAGTTTTAACAATTATTTGCTGCGGTTGGCTTCGATATGTGCCGACAGAGAGGCGATAGAAGAGAAGATGGCTTGGTTATTATCATCGCCTGATTTTATTTTTACGCCGTAGGTTCTCTCAACAACAATGGCGAGTTCGAGTGCATCGATGGAGTCTAGGCCAAGACCATCACCAAAAAGAGGAGCATCAGCCTCGATATCTTGAGCCTTTATATCCTCTAAATTTAACTCTGAGATGATGAGTTCTCGTATCTCATTCAGCATTGTCATGTTTCCCCTTGCAGTAAAAATTATTCTCAAGGCGAATGATAGCTTTTGTATGATGAAAATAAAAACTATTCGTTATAGTTGCTAGGAAGCTGGCAATGCGTAGCCTTTGGACACTTTAAAATCCAATTTTCGGAGCGTCCTATCATGGCTTCCATTAAACGTGCGTTGATCAGTGTTTCAGATAAAACAGGTGTGGCCGATTTTGCCAGAGCGCTGGTTGAGCGAGGTGTTGACCTTCTCTCTACTGGCGGCACGGCAAAGTTGCTGCGCGAGGCTGGGATTCCAGTGCGTGATGTTTCTGACTATACAGGCTTTCCGGAGATGATGGATGGGCGTGTGAAAACACTTAATCCGAAAGTGCATGGTGGTATTCTGGCGCGGCGCGATAATGAGGGTGACCTAGCTTCGATGGCGGAGCACGGGATTGAGCAGATTGACCTAGTCTGTGTGAATCTCTACCCATTCCGTGAAGCGGTGGCGAAAGAGGGATGCTCGATTGAGGATGCGATTGAGAATATTGATATTGGTGGCCCTTGTATGGTGCGCGCTTCGGCCAAGAATCATAAGTTTGTAACGATCGTTGTTGATCCGGCTGATTATGCTTCCGTACTGGATGGTATCGATCAAGCGACGCTCGATGAATCACGTCGTAGGGCGTTAGCCGTGAAGGCCTTTGCTCATACTGCGGCCTATGATGGGGCGATTGCCAATCACTTTTCGGCTCTGAATAGTGATGGTAGTAAACGTGTGTTTGCGGATATTTTTACCCGTCAATTTGTTAAAACGGCTGATGAACTACGTTATGGTGAAAATCCGCATCAGGCGGGCGCTTTTTATGCCGACCCGGAAGATATCGGTGTGTCGATGGCCGACTGTCCGATTTTGCAAGGTAAGGCGATCTCTTATAATAACATTGCCGATGCTGATGCTGCCTTTGCGCTTGTGCGAGACCTCAATGAAGAAGCTGTGGTGATTGTCAAACATGCCAATCCGTGTGGTGTGGCCATGGCCGGTGGTAGTCAGGCGGAGATTTATGAGCGTGCGCGTGCAGCGGACTCCATTTCTGCATTTGGTGGCATCGCTGCCTTTAATCGTCCTTTGGAAGAGGGTGCGGCTGCCTTGATTGCTGAAACCTTTATGGAGGTGGTGATCGCTCCGGGCTTTACCGATGGTGCCCGTGCTCTGTTGAAAGAACGTAAAAATTTACGTTTGATGCTGGCGCCATCAGCACTGCCTGTGAGCGGTGGTTTAGAATTTAAACGGGTTAATGGTGGACTGCTGGTGCAGCAGCGGGATGCGCATATTTTGGATCGGAGTGCTTGTAAGGTGGTGAGTAAGCGCGCCCCGACCGAACAGGAGTGGCAGGATATGCTGTTTGCCTGGTCGGTTGCTAAACATGTGAAGTCCAATGCGATTGTCTTTGCCAAAGGGGGAACCACCTTGGGTGTGGGAGCCGGTCAGATGAACCGGGTTAACTCAACGCGCATTGCAGCGTTGCATGGGGGAGAGTCAATTAAGGGCTCAGCCGTTGCTTCGGATGCCTTTTTTCCATTCCGTGATGGTGTTGACGCACTCGCTCAGGCAGGTGCTACAGCGGTGATTCAGCCAGGTGGTTCGATTCGTGATGAAGAAGTGATTGGCGCGGCCGATGAGCAGGATATTGCCATGATTTTTACGGCCATTCGCCACTTTCGTCATTAATATATTAGACTTTATCGTAAATGCTGTCTATGCTCTATTAGATCGCGCAGCTATTTAAATGTCGAAAGTGTGACGCAGCTTACATATTCAGTTGGCAGATGGATGCAGATTGTCGAGGACGTTTGAA
>JAUZRH010000311.1 GCA_030950555.1 Mariprofundus sp.
GATTCAAGGCGCCAAATCAAGCGCATAAGCAAGCCCTGAATGGGCGCGATAGCCTACTGCCTTTAGTCGTAACTCTGTGGCAACGCAGAATGCGGACTTATAGACCAGCACGTGGATGATTTATTCTTTCCGCGGCCCTAACGCCGCACCTCCGATTCTTTTCACAATGCACTCTAAAACAGCAAACTCTGATTCTATTCTATATTACGTGTTTTTTTCATGCCCTCTTGATTCAATCAAAGCCTTTCCATAACAAAAGCTTTCACCGGCAGCGAATAGAGCGTTTGTTTTCAAATGGATTCCCGTCTTCACGTGAATAACGAGAAAAACCAAGAGAAACAGCTTGTGTGGCTAAGCCTATCGTGTAGCGGCAACACCGCTCAAGCTTCCCAACTTAACCCTCGGGAATAACGAACGAAAATATCTAGCCCGTCATCCTATGCTTGTACATTGTTAATCATGAAGACATTTAGCCACTGATTGCCCTTTAATTCGTCCCCCAGAGGAGCTTCTCTTGCTTCGCAATCACCTGCTGCAGTGTGCATTCGTAGCCAATCTTGTCGGTGATTTTCTAGCTGAGCTTTATACTCGATGTTCCAGTTTTTATATGTGAGGTATCATCGCTTTAGGGCCTCGGAAATAATAAAATATCCAAAAGGTGCGCAGGATAGTTGTCGGATTCAAGGCGTAGAAACAGACGCATAAGCAAGCCCTGAATGGGCGCGATGGCCTACTGTCTTTAGTAGTAACTCTGTGGCAACGCAGAATGCGGACTTATAGACCAGCACGCGGATGATTTATTCTTTCCGCGGCCCTAAGGCTTTTTCTTCGTGCCCTTCGTGACTCTGTGGTGGAAAGCCTTTGACTATTTTATGGATATCATGAAGAGTCAAAGATGTAGTTTTATTTGTGTTTTGAACATAAACTAGCTGAGTTCAAGTACGTCCTTCGATTTTCCACTACAAAACTGGTACAACAAGTATTCATAAACCGGAACATAGCTGATCTTGGTATGTCATAGGGAACAACTATAGCGTTGTTTGGATCTCAATCTCCTGAACTCCAATAAAAATGAATGAACGATGAGACTATAATATGTACATGCGTGGATGTTGAAATTTATATTGCTCTTTCTTATTTCAGCGTTTTGCGTCAAAATAGGGCGATGCAAACAACCTCTCCTGAAGAAGCCGCGCGTTTGATGCGTATGGCCACCTACGCATCTACAGCCGTCGCGCTGGTTTTAATTCTGACTAAAACAGTAGCATGGATGATGACAGACTCCGTAAGTCTGCTGGCAACGTTGATTGACTCATGTCTGGATGCGGCCGCTTCTATTCTTAATCTTGTGGCTGTGCGGCACGCACTAGAGCCAGCAGACAAGTTGCATCGTTTTGGCCACGGAAAGGCTGAATCGTTAGCTGGGTTAGGTCAGTCTACTTTTATTGCTGGTTCGGCCGTTTTTCTCTGTTTTGAAGCGATGGGCCGATTTGCTCATCCTCAGCCTGTTGAAGCTATTGGTGTTGGTATTGGTGTGATGATATTTTCGATATTGGCAACGATTGGGCTGCTCTTTTTTCAGCAGCATGTGATCCGTAAAAGTGGTTCCACGGCGATTAAAGCCGATCATCTCCATTATAAGACTGACTTGATAGTGAATGGCTCTGTGATTGTGGCGCTACTGCTGGCTTCTTATGGCTGGCCGGGATTTGATCCTGTATTTGCTGTCGCGATTGCGATTTATATTCTTTTTAGTGCTTGGGAAATCGCGCATGAGGCACTGGATCTGCTGATGGATAGGGAGTTACCTGATGAGGATAGGACAAGGATTAAGGTGCTTGTTTGTAACCATGCCAGAGCACGAGGTATGCATGACCTGCGTACCAGAAAATCAGGTGTAACCACTTTTATTCAGTTCCATTTGGAGCTGGAAGGGAGCCTTACACTGCTGGAAGCGCATGCTATTTCGGATGAAGTTGAGCTGTTGGTTCTAGGAGAATTCCCTGGGGCTGAAGTGATTATCCATGAAGACCCTGAGGGATTGAAAGAAAAACAGCAGGAGTTTACGGCATGATTATTTTACGTTCTCTATCGTTAGTATTGATGTTGTTTACTGCAGCCACCGCTTTTGCTGCCAGTGATGTGGTTAGTATTGATTATCTACCACTGCAGGAGGCTGCGGCAATTGCACGCAGTCAGCTCTCAACACATGGAAAGGTTGCTGTCGTTGCATCGCGCCGAATATTGATCATTAGTGATGATGCCTCGCACCTGAAAAAAGCAAAGAAGCTGTTAAAAAAGATGGATGTGGTGGCTCAGCAATACAGTTTAAAGCTGACGATGCAGGATATAAGTAGTCGAGTAGAGAAACAGACCCAAGCACGTGTAAATGTAAGCCCTGCCGCTCTTCCCGGCGGCTGGTTTAAACTGAAAATAAAAAATAAACACAGTCATCACGGAAATAGTCGGCAGTTTACCTTGCGCTTAAGTGCTGGGCAGGCGGCTAGTATGGAGGTAGGTACGCTGGCTCCGACAGGCGTCGTGCGCCAATGGTTAAGTGGCTATGGGGTAGTTGAAAGGCGCAGTGTTGAACTAGAATCGATTAGTTCTGGCTTTGTGGTGATGGCACGTCCGGCCGGTGCTGATCATGTGCATCTGCGTATTACCCCTTGGATGCAGCATGCGGATGGGGAGGTACAGGGGAGGCAGGAGATGCTACTGGGTTTGGGCACCACGCAGTCGCCAGCGACCCCGCCCACCGCAGTAGGAAACCTACGTTTTAATGGTACGCCTACAATGAAGCCTGCTCGGCGTATTCAAATTAGCGGTGCAGCCACTGAATTGACCTTAAAGCGAGGCGAAGAGGTGGAGATTGCCGCGAGTTCGGGAGAGGCTAGTCACCTGGGTCAGGCACTATTAAGCCGCTATTCAACGATAGGTAAGCGACAATTTGTCATGCGCTTGAAAATCGACTGATTATCGTTTTAAGCGGTACCACTTAGCCTTTTGTTGGCGCCAGAAATTACGGTACTCATCACTGCTGACGGCGCCATTGTGGTTGCGATCCATTTGACGAAAGCGGGCCCTGGCGCGTTGATTAACCATGGTTTTATATTCACCGAAAGAGACACTCTCATCAGCATCGCTGTCTAATTCCATAAAGGTATCAACCACTTTATCCGTGGCTGTTTTTGGCCCAGCCCATGCAGGCATTGCTATGATGCAAGTCATTAGGATTGCGCTTAGATATCGGATGGACATAATACTCGGCCTCGCATTTCGATGGGGGAATTGTTGACGGCATCATATCCAAGATAGATTCATCAGGCGAGGGGAATATGAAAACTTATCTCGATCTAATGCGCCATGTGCGCGAGCAAGGCGTGCAAAAAGGGGATCGTACCGGCACCGGCACACGCTCAATCTTCGGTTATCAGATGCGTTTTGATCTGTCGGCAGGCTTTCCGATGGTGACGACGAAAAAGTTACACCTAAAATCGATTATACATGAGTTATTGTGGTTTTTAAAGGGCGAAACGCATACACAATACTTAACGGACAATGGTGTAAAAATATGGAATGAGTGGGCTACAGCCGATGGTTCGCTGGGACCTGTTTATGGTTATCAATGGCGCAGTTGGCCAACACCTTCGGGCGATACCATCGACCAGATTGCTGCGCTGATTGAACAGATCAAAGCGCGGCCGAATTCACGTCGCTTGATTGTCTCGGCTTGGAATGTGGCTGACCTGCCGGATGAATCTATCAGCCCACAGGCCAATGTGCAGCAGGGTAAAATGGCTCTAGCTCCCTGCCATGCTTTTTTTCAATTTTATGTCGCGGATGGTAAACTTTCTTGTCAACTGTATCAGCGCAGTGCCGATATTTTTCTGGGCGTGCCGTTTAATATCGCTTCCTATGCACTGTTGACGATGATGGTTGCGCAAGTGTGCGAGCTGCAGGTGGGTGACTTTGTTCACACCCTGGGCGATGCTCACCTTTACGCCAACCATGGCGAACAGGTTGAAACGCAGCTCGCGCGATCGTGCTACCCACTACCAAGCATGAAGCTAAATCCAGATATAAAAAACATCTTTGATTTCAGCTTTGAAGATTTTGAGCTGCACGATTACCAATCTCATCCAGGAATTCGAGCGCCAATAGCTATTTAAGCCCGAAGCTTTCACCGCAGTGGCAATACAGGGGATAGAATACCTAGTTTAGTTGAATATGCTTATTTATGGGCATTCTTCAGAGCCACTTGCAAAACTCTGGGTGGATGAGTGACAATCCCACTTCGTGCGCATTTTTAGGATGGAATGAAGGGTATGGTGGTTCCATACGCTGAACGCAGCCTAGAAATGCGCCGGCGTGGGTCAGTTAATCGCCGCTCATGGGTTTTGCAAGCGGCCCTATAGTCAAAGGCTTTCCACCACAGCGTCACGAAGGGCACGAAGATAATCAGCATAAATAAACATGTTCAACGAAACTACGTATTCTATCCCCGGCATTTCCTCTGCTTTTTTTTGAATCAGGCCTGTCGCGAGGTTATTGGTTTTGTGCGATGGCGGCGGCACCGAGTAGGCCGGCTTGGTCGCCAAGAGATGTGGGTAATATTTCGACGCGATTTCGTAGGGGGGGAATTAATCGTTTGTTTAGTGTTTCAAGCATTATAGGATGAAGTATCGGCCACGCCCCCGTTAGTCCACCACTAATGGTCACGGTGTGTAGATCCAATAACTTGATTGCTTCAGCAATAGCGATACCCAAATAGTAACCGGCCTGAGTAATAGCATCCTTGGCTATATTGTTACCGTCGCAAGCTAGTTGATAAATATGGGCAGCATTGTGCTGTTCATTTGTTACTTCATAGTAGCGATTGCATACGGCTGTCGCTGATGCATACGTCTCCAAGCAGCCATGTAAGCCGCAACCACACAAGCGCTCTTGTGCGACATGTAGGTGGCCGAACTCCATCGCCATGCCACTTTCGCCTGTCCATGGTGCATGATTCAGTATAAGTCCGCCGCCCACGCCCGTACCGAGTGTGATATGAAAGAGGTTTTGTTTGTCTTTACCGGCGCCAAATTTATGTTCGCCAATCGCGGCGCACAGTGCATCATTTTGGGCTGCAACAGGTATGTTGATGGCAGTTCTCAGTGCATCAGCTAAAGCGAACTCTTTAATCTCTGGGAGGTTAGGGGAGGCTGCTAAAATACCGCTAGTGCCTCTGAAAAAACCGGGAAAACCCAGGCCGACCGCCTTGATGTTGTGGTTCAACATGGGTTGTACAATATTCACAATGCGCTGCAGCATCTCTTCGGCACTTAGGCCGGGCTCACTAAGTGTCGCTTCAATACGTTGTTCCGTTAAAATAGAACCTTCAGCATCTACAATAGCCGCACGAATATTGGTGCCGCCGATATCTGCGGCCAGTACATAAGACATGCTTTATTGTTCCAGTAGTTGGCGATAGAGGTTGGCATAGGTTGCGGCCGAGGCTTCCCATGAAGAGTCTCTTTCCATGGCGCGAGTGCGGATTGCCGCCCAAGCTTCTGGCTGACGATAACAGGCGATAGCCGATTCAACAGCGTTATCAAAAGCATCAGCCGTGGCATCGTGAAAGTGGAAGCCCGTGGCATGATCGGGATCAATATGATGATCAACTACGGTATCTTTGAGGCCGCCCGTTGCTCGTACCACTGGCACTGTGCCATAACGCATGCCCATTAACTGACCCAATCCACAGGGTTCAAAGCGGGAGGGCATCAGGAACATATCACCGCCAGCATAGATTTGACGAGCTAGCGTTTCATTAAAACCACGCCAGAAATAGACCCTGGAGGGGTGGTGATCGGCAAGTGTTTGGAGGCTATGTTCATTTTGACTATCACCGGAACCGAGTACAACAAGTTGGTAGCCACGCTCTATCCATTTTGATGAATTGGCGAGAAAAAGGTCAATACCTTTCTGTTCAGCCAGTCGGGAGATTAGTACCATTAAAGGTGTTTCAGCGGATATATCTAAGCCGCACTGTTTTTGTAGGTCCAGTTTACACTGCTCTTTGCCGTAGCTTTCATGGCTACAATAGGTGTGGGTAAGATGCATATCATGCGCTGGATCCCACTGCTCAATATCCAGACCATTGACGATACCACTTAATTTATGGCTATGGTTGTGTAGGAATCCTTCAATCTGACAGCCATATTCCGGGGTTAAAATTTCTTCTGCATAGGTGGGGCTGACGGTCGTGAGGGCGTCAGAATAGGCAATGGCTGCTTTCATACAGTTGATTTGCTGATGAAATTCGTATCCTTCGGGGTGGTAGTGATGACTTGGTAGGCCAAGGCGGTGTATCCAACTGGATGGAAAATAACCCTGATAGGCCAAGTTATGAATGGTATATACCGTTTTAGCGTTGGCAATATTCGCTTGGTGCTGATATTGAGTTTTGAGTAGCAGTGGAATCATGCCTGTTTGCCAGTCGTGGCAGTGGAGGATATCGACAGGCTGGTTGAGCTGGGCTGCAGCTTCTAGGGCAACGCGGCTAAAGAGTAGGAAACGCAAAAGGTTATCATCATAGGCGCCACCGGATGGCCCGTAAATGCCTTCACGGTCGAACAGATCATCCTGTTCAATCAGAATAAAACGTAAGCCATTATAGTTAAGCTCGTGCAGCGGGCAATGGCGTTTTACACCATCAGCCCACATCTCGATGCTCTGATCCATGGGTCTCGCCTCAAGGCCGGCTTTTGCTATATGGCGACGGTAGTAGGGCATGATAACCGTTATATGATGGCCCAGATGTTTTAGTGCATGCGGTAAAGACCCCACGACGTCTGCAAGTCCACCTGTTTTAGCCAATGGTGAAGCCTCTGATGCAATAAATACAATATTAAGTGCTGACATGTGCTCTCCTCCAGATCAGGCCAGGATGCTAGCATGATTTAGCAAAGATTAACTATCGGCTGATGATAAAGGGATTCTGCATTATGTTTACACGCATAAAGGAGGCTTACACCGGCATCTGTCAGCAGAGGGTCAAAGGGGTTCGGTCTGTGCTTCGTAAGTGGCACTATAACTAAAAATGATGAATTATATAAAATATATAAACATGCATTTTTTTCTCAGCTGATTAGTATTTCCACATGCGATTTCTGGAGGCTATACAATGACAACCGATAAAGAGCAGTACAAAGTGCACGAAGAGCCATTTTATCAGTCCCAAGATGATGAAGTAGAGCTCTATGAGGCAGCTTATGCTGCGCGCCTCCCTGTGATGGTGAAAGGGCCAACAGGTTGTGGTAAATCACGTTTTATTGAACATATGGCTTGGAAATTAGGCAAGCCTTTGATTACCGTAGCTTGTAATGAAGATATGACTGCATCCGATTTGGTTGGTCGTTATCTGCTTGATGCGAATGGTACGCGTTGGCTGGATGGTCCACTAACAACGGCTGCCCGTATCGGTGCAATCTGCTATTTAGATGAAGTGGTTGAAGCACGACAGGACACTACTGTGGTGATTCATCCATTGACAGATCATCGCCGTACACTGCCACTGGATAAAAAAGGCGAGTTAATCTCAGCGCATGCTGATTTCCAGCTGGTTATCTCCTATAATCCTGGTTATCAGAGTTTGATGAAAGATCTGAAGCAGTCTACCAAACAACGCTTTGCTGCCTTTGAATTTGATTATCCAACGCAGGAAGTAGAGACAGCGATTGTGGCTAAAGAGACCGGCATTGATGCTGCACTCGCAGCTAAACTGGTGACTATTGCAGGTGCCGCTCGTAATTTAAAGGGCCACGGTCTGGATGAAGGTATCTCAACACGCCTACTGACATATGCAGCAGCTCTGATCAAGGGTGGTGTGGAAGAAAAAGCAGCTTGCCGAATGGCGTTAGTACGTCCTATTACCGATGATGTGGATATCCGTGATACGCTGGATCATGCGATCGCTGCAACGTTTGCATAAGCGTCTATCATAATGCGAAATGCAGATGCGCTTTTAATCCCATTGTTTTTACGTGTACTGAAAAATGCTTGATAACGTGACCCGAAGTAGGATGGTTGAAATGTATTGGCAGAAACTGGGATGTAATTTTGCCCAGGTGAATGCCATTTTTGATGAATGTATGAAAGAAGCCAAGCTGCTGCTTTCTAAAGACGGCACCAACGTTTATATCGAAAATGCTCGCTTTATCGGAAAGATGGGGCGGGGGCCGGAACCATTAATGGTCTATCTGGAAGAAGCTCCCCGTGTTGCTTCTGAACTTGGTGAAGAAAGCTTGGTGGATCTACGCGCGTTTGCGCATTATATGTCTACACATACCAATTTTAAGGCGATGGTGCCATTTTTACAGACCAGTGCTGCGGTTGCACGCCGTCTGCATAGTTATGCTGCGTTTAAGATGTATATTGAAATCATCCGTGATATGATGGATAAAACATCTGCTTCTGTACATGGACACCATACGACCTTTCCAAGTCCCGGCTTACCGGATCTCCTCAAGCAGGTGCCGAGATTACTCAGTGCTTTACCTCTGAATGGTTTCAAAAACTGGGTGGATTATGGTATTAAATATTACAATACGCATCCCGATCGTCAGATAGACTATTTCAGTCTGCAGTCTGCGGATGCGGTGGCAGTCATGCAACGTGAACGCCACGGCACGCTACTGGTGGATAATGAACGCAAGCTGGATAGTTATATGCGAGCACTGTGGAGTGATCATGGTTATCTGATTCCATATTCGCTCGCTTTTGATGAGCTACGCAAAGCGATGCCTTATTTTGATGCCAATGGTATTCACTTACCGGATGTCTACGATGATGAGCGGGGTGTAGCTGGCATAGATCGATATCGTGCATCCTTAGCCCATATGGCAGCCCATCGTCGCTGGAGTCAGAAAATGGTCGTGGATAACTGGAGTCCATTCCAGCGTATTGCGGTAGAAACCTTTGAAGACTCGCGCGTTGAATATCTGGCCATGCAGATTTATCCTGGCCTGCGGAACTGTTTTCTAAAACTGCATCCGGTTCCTATTGAAGCGGATCTGCAATTGCAGGGCACGTCCCTGATTAATCTGCGTCTGGCCATGCTTTCCAGAGCGATTCTAGATCCCGATTGTGCTTATGAAAATGAAGATATTCGTGAATTTGTAGATCGCTTTTTTACTGAAATGGCGCAGGGTGAGTCGAGCAGTGCTCATATAGCTTCGCTTGCACTCGCCTTTATTGCCCGCACCCGCAGGCAGACCGATGCTTCACCGAATACTTATTTCGACAATACGCTTGTTGATTATCGTGATGATAACCGCCATTTATGGATTTTTATTGAAAATAGCGATGAAGAAGAGTCGTATGACCTAGAGCGTAAAGCACAAGAAGAGGAGCAGGTTCAGGGCTTACCTCCACGTCATTATCATGAGTGGGATTATAGCTCAGGCAATTATCGCCCAGATTGGGTGAGTGTCTATGAGGCTGTTCATCAAAGTGGTAATGCATCAGAAATTGATCATTTGCTAGCTAAACATGCGGGGCTTTCTAAGCGCTTAAAGCAGATTCTCGATATGCTCAAGCCACAGGATAAAGTGCGTGTTCGTTATCAGGAAGAGGGCTCGGAGCTGGACCTTGATGTGGCGATTCGTTCTTTGATTGATTTTAAGAGTGGCTGTGCGCCTGATCCTCGGGTCAATATGTCGCATCGTACGGATGGTCGTGATGTTGCGGTTACACTACTATTGGATCTGTCGCAGTCGCTAAGTGAAAAAGCACAGGGTTGTAATCAGACGATTCTTGAACTTTCGCAAGAGGCTGTATCACTACTGGCTTGGGCGATTGAACAGGTGGGCGATCCCTTTGCGATTGCAGGTTTCCAGTCAAATACCCGTCATGATGTACGTTATCATCATATCAAGGGCTTTTCTGAACCTTGGGATGATACCGTGAAATCACGGCTAGCAGCGATGGAAGCGGGTTACTCGACACGTATGGGGGCAGCGATGCGCCATGCCAGTCATTATCTGAAAGCACAGCAGGCGGATAAAAAATTGATGCTGATTCTCACCGATGGTGAACCTGCAGATATTGATGTAGATGATCAGCAGCTCCTTATTCAAGATGCTAAACAGGCCGTTGTTGAACTGGATAGAGATGGTATTTACACCTATTGTATCAACCTCGATCCAAAAGCAGATGAATATGTGTCTGATATCTTTGGCCAACAGTATACCATTATTGATCACGTAGATCGCCTGCCTGAACGTTTGCCCGAAGTATTTATCTCGCTCACAAAGTGATACGATAGACTGTAGAACAGCTAGCTTTCTCGTTCCCGCGCCCCTGCATGGGAACGAGAAAGCTGGCGCTTCGTATCTTCTTCTTGTCTTTTCGCGCGCTAAAAGGTGCTGAAATGATGATACTTAAAACGGCATCCTTCACCAGCCATAAAAAATAGTTAAGGCTCTACACAACTAGAATTAGCTTCCGTAAGCGGATTATCAGGGGCGTTTTTTATGGATTCCCTCACCCCCCAACCCTCTCCCTGAAGGAGAGCGTTGGGGGGTGAGGGAATCAACTATTTTGCCAAGCCTTTTTCATCTTACATGTGTAAACCGGATAATGAAGGATGCCCGTAATTCACATAGAACAGAATCTACCCAAGATCATTATGTGACAGCTTACCTTCAAATCAATTAATTTTTCAAGCTGCTTTTATTAAGTTTCATAACCCCCTCTCTAACACT
>JAUZRH010000312.1 GCA_030950555.1 Mariprofundus sp.
ATCAAAGCTGCCGATGAGTAATTCAGTTCGGGAGAAGATGAATACGCTTCTTTGTGCTGATGCAGAAGCTGTAGCACTGCGTGCCTCCACTGTTGTGGTGGAGGTCGCAGCTGCAGCGATTGCTGCACGGGGAGTCTTTCACTGGGTTTTGGCTGGCGGTACCACGCCCAAACGCTGCTATCAGCTATTGCGCGAAGCGTCGGTTGATTGGTCAAAGGTGCATATCTGGTTTGGTGATGAACGTTGTCTGCCTGTTGGTGATGCTGCGCGGAATGATCAGATGGCTGATGAAGCCTTGTTGAAAGATGTGGCGATTCCTGCGGCTCAGATTCACCGTATGAATACGGAGCTGGGTGCAGAAGCGGCTGCGGAGCAATATGCCATACTACTAAAATCAGCACCGGTCATGGATCTAGTGTTGTTGGGCATTGGTGAGGATGGGCACACTGCCAGTCTCTTTCCTGATAATCCGGGTTTGGATGATTTACGTTTGGCGCTGCCTGTATATCACTCCCCTAAACCGCCATCAGATCGGGTTAGTATGGGTTACGCTGTGCTTAATAGTGCGCACCGCTGCCTAATGATGGTGGCAGGAAAAGGCAAAGCCGATGCTATGTCGCGTATATTCGCAGGTGAAAAACTGCCCGTTGCACGCATTCCCAAGGCCGAATGGCTGATTGATCACGATGCCATGGGTGACTGATGCATACGGCGCTTCTAAGGGCTGCGGAAATAAATCATTGTCCCGTTATGCGAAGGATAAGCGTTTGGATTCAAGGCGCACTGTTTGGCGCATAAGCAAGCCCTGAATGGGCGCGATAGGCCTTATTACTTTCAATAGTAACTGGTTCTGCAACGCAGAAGGCGAGCTTTTAAACCAACAGAATGGGATGATGTGTGTTTCCGAGGCCCTTACGGTTACCTCACAGCTGGAAGATGTCTCTTCATCTTCCGTAAGCTGGATGAATCATAGGCGTTCTTTATTGATCCCCTCACCCAAGCCCTCTCCCTGAGGGAGAGGGTATTACTCACGTCACAGTGCATTTGTACCCTCACCCCAACCCTCTCCCTTCGGGAGAGGGTTGGGGTGAGGGAATCAACTATTTGGCGAAGCCTTTTCCGTCGTAAGGAAAGCCTTCATGTGTAAATCGGAAAATGGGCATCCCTCGCTACGGCTTCTATTCTCGGGCAGCCTCCTAGTGAGTACTTTTTAGTTTTTTATGCTCGCTTGGTTAGCATTGCTTTGATTGCTGGGCTCTCGGCGCTAGGCTGCGCGACCTTAATTTTTTAACCAATCGGAGGCAGCATTATGCTAGCACGCACACATTGCGGTGATTTCAGAGTTCATCATATCGGCCAGACGGTCCGTTTGAATGGATGGGCGCAGACCAATCGCGATCATGGCGGCGTTGTTTTTATTGATGTGCGTGACAGATTTGGTCTTGTTCAAGTTGTCATTCACCCGGATGATCCAGCTGTGCATCAGATAGCTCATGGCTTGCGTCAGCAAGATGTGATTGAAGTGGTTGGTGAAGTGATTGCCCGCGCTGATGGGACGGTCAATACGAAGCTGCCGACAGGTGGTGTTGAAGTGATGGTCACCGCTATTACGGTGCTCAACCGTTCTGAAACACCGCCCTTTATGATCGATGATTATTGCGACACAGGTGAGCAACATCGCTTGGAATATCGTTATCTGGACCTGCGTCGACCAAAAATGCAAAATTATATGGCGCTGCGTCATCGCGTCAGTCATGCCGCCCGCAGTTTTCTGGATAGCCAGAATTTTCTGGAGATAGAGACGCCTATTTTAAATAAATCAACACCGGAAGGAGCACGTGATTATCTGGTGCCATCGCGTGTCTATCCGGGTTCATTCTTTGCGTTGCCGCAGAGTCCTCAGATTTTCAAACAGCTACTGATGGTGGCTGGTATGGATCGTTATTATCAGATTGCTCGCTGTTTTCGTGATGAAGACTTGCGTGCCGATCGTCAGCCGGAGTTTACTCAGGTAGATATCGAGCTCTCTTTTGTACAGCAGGATGATGTGATGGCTGTTGCTGAAGGTTTGCTACGCTCGATGTTTGAGGCCGGCGTGGGTATCCATCTGCCAGAAACATTTCCCCGTATGACCTACGCTGAAGCGATGGATAAGTATGGTCTGGATCGCCCTGATGTGCGCTTTGGTCTGGAGCATGTAAATATCACGGAGTTGATGAAGCGGGTGGAGTTCAAGGTGTTTCGCGAGCCTGCTGATAACGGCGGCTTGGTGAAGATTATGCGTGTGCCGGGTGGCTCGACACTGAGTCGCAAGCAGATTGATGAGTACACAAAATTTGTCTCCATTTACGGCGCGAAAGGCTTGGCTTGGATTAAGGTCAATGATGTAACAGATTTGCCGGCTGGATTACAGTCTCCGATTGTGAAGTTTTTGCCGGCAGATATATTGGCCGAGATGCTTGCAGCATGTGGTGCTGAAACAGGGGATCTACTCTTTTTCGGTGCCGGTGATGAGAAGGTAGTGAATGATGCACTTGGCAATCTGCGTGTAAAAGTAGGTCACGATATGGGCTTAGTCGTAGAGGGTGATCACCGTTTCGTCTGGGTCGTCGATTTTCCAATGTTTGCTTGGAATAGTGATGAAAAACGTCCGGAAGCCTTGCATCACCCCTTTACGGCACCCTACGATGAGGACCTTGATAAGCTGGAGAGTGATCCATTGAATATGCGTTCACAGGCGTATGACTTGGTCTGGAATGGTACTGAGATCGGTGGTGGATCGATACGTATTCATAACCCTGAAGTGCAGGCGCGTGTATTTAAGGCGTTAAAAATCTCTGATGAAGAAGCAGAATCTAAATTTGGATTTCTTATTACTGCACTGAAATATGGTGCGCCACCGCATGGCGGTTTGGCTTTTGGTTTGGATCGCGTACTCTCCTTGATGGCCGGTGTGGACTCGATTCGCGATGTTATTGCCTTTCCGAAAACGCAGCGTGCAGCAGATCCAATGTCCAATGCGCCTGGTGAAGTAGCGGATGCCCAATGGAAAGAACTGGGTCTGCGCAAGCGCCGTACTATCCAAGAAAATACTTAAATAATTGGCCCTTCATTATCCGGTTTACACATGAAGGCTTCTACTTAATATGGAAAAGGCTTGGCCAAATCGTTGATTCCCTCACCCCCAACCCTCTCCCGTAGGGAGAGGGCTTGGGTGAGGGAATCAATAAAAACGCCCATCATTCATCCGGCCGACGGAAGATAAAGAGGCATCTTTCAGCTGTGAGGTAAGGGCCGCGGAAAGAATAAATCATCCACGTGCTGGTCTATAAGTCCGCCTTCTGCGTTGCCACAGAGTTACTACTAAAGGCAGTAGGCTATCGCGCCCATTCAGGGCTTGCTTATGCGCTTAATTTGGCGCCTTGAATCCA
>JAUZRH010000313.1 GCA_030950555.1 Mariprofundus sp.
GTATCCAGGTTATGCGCAGGATAGTTGTTGGATTCAAGGCGCCAAATCAAGCGCATAGCAGGGCTATGTAACTGATTTGGCAACGCAGAATGCGGACTTATAGACCAGCACGTGGATGATTTATTCTTTCCGCGGCCCTAATAACACTCACCGTTCGTTTGTTTCTAACGGAGTTCATGGATGTGACAAATTGTCGCATCCATGTGGGTACTGTTATGGTGTAGCCTTGGGGAATATTTTTTAACCTTGATGGAGAAGATACGGGTGATTGGAATTTATCCTTTCAAAAGGCTTTTGTTGTTTCGTAGTGTTGTCATTGCTGTTGAGCTGCTGCTGCTATTGAGTGTGGAAGTGATGCTGCATCTTCCACTGCCGCTTATGGATATGTTGGGTGTGGTTGGGCTCTATACACTGTTTAATTTTTTGGTATGGATACGTTTGTCGGATGCTAATTCTGCAGGGGAGCTGTTTCTCCATTTGAGCGTGGATGTATTGGTGTTGACGGCTCTTTTTTATTATTCGGGTGGCTCCAGTAATCCGTTTGTTTCACTTTTTCTGCTGCCCTTGGTAATCGTGGCCACCACGCTGCCTCGAATGTATGTATGGGCGATGGCGATTTTAACCTTGTGTTGCTATAGCTTGCTAATGATGGTCTATGTGCCACTTTATTATGATGGGGTTGCGGTGATGCATTCATATCCAGGATCGTCTGGATCTGGTTTTGGTATGCATGTGATGGGCATGTGGTTCAGTTTTCTCTTAGGTGTGGGAGTGATCCTCTTCTTCGTAGCGACCATGGCTGAGTCGATTAGAGAACGTGATAAAAAACTGCTAGAGGTGCGTGAAAAATTGTTACGGGATGAGCATGTCATTGCCTTAGGTACGATGGCCGCAGGGGCAGCCCATGAACTGGGTACACCGTTAACTACTATTGCGGTAGTGAGCCGAGAGATGGAACGGGAGTATACCGGGCAACCGGAGTTATTAGATCATATCGCTATTTTACGTTCTCAGGTGGAGCGCTGTAAGCAAGCCCTTGGACAGCTAAGTGTCAGCGCAGGCGAGTTACGTGCGATGGGAGGGCGCAGCCAAGAGGTGGCGAGCTATGTGAAAACATTACTCGGCGCATGGCAAGCTGAACATCCAATGACAACGGTATCATTGCAGTTAAATGATGCTGTTGAATCTCCCTATATGGTGGTTGATGAGACATTGAATCAGGCCTTTATCAATTTATTAAACAATGCTGCAGAAGCCTCGGCGGAGCGCATTAGTGTGAGTGTTAGCTGTCTTGGCGGGGTTATGGAGCTATTGATTCGTGATTATGGCGCCGGTGTGAATGAGGTGACAAAGAACGAGCTTGGGCGTCCTTTTTTTAGTACGAAAAAGCAGGGGATGGGCTTGGGATTTTATCTAGCACAGGCGGTGATTGCCAGATTGGGTGGCGATATTGTTCTGGTTAACCATCCAGAAGGGGGTGCATGCGTTGAGGTAAAACTACCGTTGCTCGGTTTACAGGTGGAGAAATAGATGCAGCCAACGCTGTTACTGGTTGATGATGATGAACTCTTTTGTCAGGTGCTTTCAGGCGCACTGCGGCGGCGAGGATTTCAACTACTGGTGGCGCACAATATTGCGCATGCTGTACAGGTTATGGGAGATCAAATGCCCGGTTATGCCGTTGTTGATCTGAATATGCCGGGTGAATCCGGCTTGCAACTGGTAAAGCAGCTGCATCAGCGCAATAAAGATATGCGTATTGTTGTGTTTACCGGCTATGCCAGTATCGCGACAGCGGTGGAGGCGATTAAATTGGGGGCGACCCACTACCTAGCAAAACCAGCGGATGCCGATGAGTTAGTGGCAGCGCTGGAGCGCCGATGCGGAGAGGTGTTAACGGATTCGCTGCAGGAGGAACCGATGTCTACTAGGCGCTTGGAGTGGGAGCATATCCAGAAGGTGTTGATCGCATCGGAGGGGAATATTTCAGAAACGGCTCGTAAGTTGAATATGCACAGGCGGACATTACAGCGGAAGTTGGCTAAAAATCCACCAAAAAACTAAATGAAATGACGTGGAAAAATAGATGCTGTGATGCGAAAATCATATTGTAGTCCAGCATGAGGATGGTTGTTTTTCGTAAGTGATTGCACCTCGCGATAGGATTCTTTGCTATATCCTAGTGGCAGAGGGTGTAACTTTAGTCCCACAGCTTTTGATCAGCAGCGCGACTAAGGGCCGCGTAAAGAATAAATCATCCACGTGCTTGTCTATAAGTCCGCATTCTGCGTTGCCACAGAGTTACTACTAAAGGCAGTAGTCTATCGCGCCCATTCAGGGCTTGCTTATGCGCTTGATTTGGCGCCTTGAATCCAACAACTATCCTGCGCATAATCTGGATACTTTATTCTTTCCGTGGCCTTTAGCCCTTAGTGTGGGTATCGCAGCTGATGTCCGCACTCCCCGTACAGTACGCATATAAGTTTTTTTGTTATTCTCAAGCATAATGAGATATTTACACCCGTCATTCCCGAGGGTTAAATCGGGAATCCAGTTCAGAGCAAACGCTCTGCTGTTTATAACGGATTCTGTTGGTGTTAAAAAGTCCTGAATTCGTCCTCCTTCCCACGCTCCTGCGTGGGAACGCATACTGCTTTCAGAATCAAGCAGAGCGTTTGTTTTGAGTGGATTCCCAATGCAACCCTCGGGAATGACGAGAAAAGACAGTACAAGCTTGAATCACTATTGATGAAATATTTACTTGAACTTTTAAAGAATAGCGTCTATGCTCGGGTCATGAAGATTCTTATTGTTGATGATAGTCGTATCTGCCGAGCCATGGTCATACAAGACCTGAAACTTATGCCTGAGCTTGAAATTATTGAAGCTTCGTCTGGCGAAGAAGCCATTTCACTCACCTTGAGCGAGAAACCCGAGCTGATCACTATGGATATCGAAATGGGTCAAATGAGTGGCATTCAGGCAGCTAGCAAGATTCGGCGAAACCCTGAATGCTCTCATATTCCTATCATTATGATCTCCGCTTCAACCGACATAACAACCAAGCAGCTCGCCTTTGACGCTGGGGCAAATATATTTTTCACTAAACCTTTTGAACCTGGCAAGCTATTTAAGTATATCCAAGAACTAACCATAAAAAATAATATCTTCGATGGACTCACTATACTGGTCGTAGAAGACTCAAAGGTAATGCGTGCACTTATTTCCCATACACTAGCGGCAAAAAGTGCGACTATAATTGAGGCGACAGATGGACTTGCAGCGCTTGATATCCTGGCCAATCAACATGTTGATCTTATCATCACGGATCTGTTGATGCCGGGCATGGATGGCATTGATTTAACAATCCAAATCCGCAAGGATCTTGCCTTAGAAGATATTCCCATTATTCTGTTAACAGCTGTTGCGGATCAATCAATTCAGATCGAAGCACTTCGTGCAGGCTCTGATGATTTTCTATTAAAACCCTTTTCACGGGAAGAGTTATTGGCACGCATCAATAATCACTATCGTAGAATAAAAGCAGCAAGACTGATGAATGAGCACCTGTATAATGTCCAAAAAATGGAAGAGGTCGGACTGCTTCTTAGTGGCGTCATGCATGATGTAAATAATGCCTTAGGAAATATTGGTCTACTGGCGGAGCTTGCGCAATATGATTTAAGCAATCAAAGCAAAGTAAATAGCGAACTAAGCAACATTCAAGATGAAGTGATGCGAGGCGCTCAACTTATCAAGCAACTCCTCTCTTTTTCGCATCAGGATAAAGATTGTGATGATAAAAGGGAGTGCTTTCTACTGGCGGCTGTTATCAAAGATGTGCTGTCTCTATTTGCTCTTTCAAAGCTTGGTGATATTCAACTATCTATTGACACAATGGATGATACATTGCTTATACAAGGCTCAAAAGCTCGCATCGCTCAACTGTTTTTAAATCTGCTAAATAACGCAAAGTTTGCTCTAAAACAGCAGTCTGAACCCATGATAAGCATCACAACCAACCGCATTGATAAAGGGGCTAATATGAGCTCTAACGAAGGCAGTTTCCTGGCAGAGAAAGCAATGGTACATATTGCCGTGCGCGACAATGGTTGTGGTATTCCCGCCTCTAACCTGCAAGATATTTTCAAACCTTTCTTTACCACAAAAGGCGTTGATGAAGGAACAGGACTCGGTCTTGCTATGATCAGGCGTTCGATCGCAGAGCATCATGGCTCCATCCACGTCGAAAGCGACCTAGGCATAGGAACCTGCTTTCATATCTACCTGCCACTCAAAACCACACAAGAAAGCTAATGATCAAGCATCTGTCATCATAATCTGTCACAGTATGCACTCGAAGTGTTCTTGCCACGCTAGTTTCTATTCAATGCCAAGCGATACCTCCGACATCCAAAAACAGTCAAAGACTTTCCACCACAGAGTCACGAAGGGCACGAAGATAATCATTATCATAAATAAACATGTTCAGTTAAACCAAATGGATTCCCGATTAGGTCGGAAATGACGGACAAGTCATACTTGATTCACTATATCCTCTATGTTTTTTGAAGCAAGCTTATCGCGCGGCGGTACCTCACCCGCTTATTAACTATCCCATTCTGCTGGTCTATAAGTCCGCATTCTGCGTTGCCACAGAGTTACGACTAAAGGCAGTAGGCTATCGCGCCCCTTCAGGGCTTGCTTATGCGCTTGATTTGGCGCCTTGAATTCAACTACTATCCTGCGCATAATCTGGATACTTTATTCTTTCCGTGGCCCTAAGGCCGACTCGATTCCCGCGGGGGCAGGTTCTCCACGGGAATGACGAGAAAAGGTAATTTTCAAACTTGAATCACTATACCTAACAAACGGCGCAAGAGTGCAGATGCAGCGAATAAAAAAATTCGCTCTACGGCAGACAAAAAAAGACCCGCGACAATGCACGGGCCTTGAATAGCTAACTGTTAATCAATCGACGCGGGTGCGTTCTTCCTGCTCTTGTGCTGTTTTACACTCAATGCAAAGAGTTGTAACAGGGCGAGCTTCTAGGCGCTTCACACTAATTGAACCACCACAGCAATCACACTCACCAAAGTCACCGTCTTTAATACGCACCATAGCCTGATCAATTTTTTTAATCAGCCGGCGCTCTCGATCTTTAATTCTTAAATCAAATTCACGATCTATTTCCATGCTAGCTTGGTCTGTAGGGTCCGGAAATGAGGTCTGTTCTTGCTCAGTCATCGCCAGCACATTTGCACTCTGGCCCATTTCCAGTTCAGCTTTCCAGTCAACCAGTTGTTTTTCAAAATCAGCCAATTCTTCCGTGGTTAGTGCCATGATTATCCTCCACCATTTGCTCATCATAGTATAAATAAGCCCAAAAAGGGCGCGAACCATAGCGACTCTTCTCCAACGTGTAAACAGGAATTCCGAAGCAACTAGCATTCTAACTAGCCATAAACAACAGCACTACACAACCATTACGACGATACGACTGCGCAGCCAGTGGGTCAGTTTTCATGTGCATAAGTGGGTCACTTTTCGTGAGTACCCAAGTCCCAGCACAGAACACACGGAAAAAGTCAAAACTTACAAACCATGTCTGAAACAAAAGTATATCTCCCCCCCCGTTATAAATAAAGTAAGGTAGCCAGATGCCTACTCCAACTTGCCGCCACATCAATCATGCTTGGTATCAGTGCAAAATCTATCAAATTAGCTGCTTCTAATTGCAAACCACACGGCTGAATAGCATTAAACCAGCATGGATCAACATTCAGGTTGAGTGCCATCCCATGATAAGCCACACCATTAGAGACACGCACGCCTAGCGCCGCCACCTTTGCCTGACCCAGCCAAACACCTGGAAAGCCACAACGCCTCACGCCCGTAACATCCATCGAAGCCAACAGCTCGATACAAGATTGTTCAAGTAGATGCACATAGTTACGCACGCCCAACTGACGCTTGCGCAGATGAATCATTGGATAGAGCAATAATTGACCCGGCCCATGAAACGTAGTTTCACCACCTCGATCAATGCGAATCAACTCTGCAGGCAGTTCACTCATCACCCTGTTATCAATGCCACGACGACCTGTAGTATAGACAGGCTCATGTTCGCACGTCCAGATCACCTCATCTGCACCCCCTGCCGCAATATCAATAGCCCGCTGCTGCATACGTCGCCAAAGAGGCCGATAAGATTGCAAGCCTAACCACTGCTGATTGGCATGATATACAAGCTGTGGGGTCAACTCTTCCATTGTTGTATTAGTTTGATTTTGTATCATCTCCAACTCACCTCATGCCAACATTCGTTTATCTTCGCCCGTCAGATGATCATCCGCGCGCTCCCAAAGAGCCGCTATGATATGCACCAAAAACAGCAAGCAAAAACTTTTCTAATTCCCTATAAACTCATGCCAGAGCACATATAGTGACTCTGTGCTGCAGCGTAGGATTATCTCAGTGTCTGTTTTTGTGCGAATCACTGCAAAGCCTTATGAAAGCATACTGCGTCTAATCTTCTGAATGGCGCGAAATCGATGCCAGCGCTGAATATTCCACCTTTTATATAAATAGAGGCAACCCACATCAAAGGCAAAATAAAAAACACCAATCCCACTTGGTGGGTTACCACTAGTCATCCAAATCAGCTCATTAAACCAAATAGTCGGCCATTGCCAACAGTGATAATGAGTACCCAAAAGTTCCAAGTATATAATCATAAAGAACATCAATAAAAAGAAAAACCGACTCTCTGGATGACGATGTAATAGCCACAGCGTAACTAACATACAACAAAAGCCAAAAAGGTCATCACCCACGAATAACCACAGCGTAGCATAGATAATCATCAAACAATAAAGTATCCGATAAATCGTTTCACGATATTGTAATGCCACAGGCTCTTTAGCAATATAATAGACACATGCATAGATGATAGCATGACCAAAAGGCACATACAGTGGAATATTACCCAATCGATAAGTGTACATACCTAATATTATTGAAAAAAGAAGCTCTCCACCAAGACCAACAAGTAAACCAAAGAGCATCAACTGTTGAATAACTTTTGATACATGACAAAAAATCCACACATAACTCAACAGCACCAATACATTGGTAAACCATTGATTATAAACAAACTGTTTAGCAAGAGCACTACTATCCAAGAAAAGACCCAGCCATAAAACAACAAACACGGGCAGATAAATATGTGCATACCTTAGCTTAATCATACAAACTTTTTTTAACCATACTCTGATACCGCAGTTTTGTTTTCGGGTGCAGAATATACATATAAAACCAGAAGACTGCGGCATCAAACAGGAAGTAAAAAACAGCAATGCCACTTGGAGGATTACCACTAGGCAACCAAGATTCAATGCCCAACAAGGTCTCGGGCCAATACCAGCAACCCGTTGCCGTACCAACCTGCTCGATATAACAGACAACGGCAAACATAATCAAAAAGAAGAGCCTTGATTTTTTAGCAGTAAATAAAATTGCCATGAAAGCCACACTACATAAAAAACCATACCAATCATTGGCCCATAACAACCAAAAAAGACTATAAACAGCCGCAAACAACAGTAAACAGCTTTGAATAAGAGGTTCACTCTGTTTTACCCAGCTTTTATGCGACAGCCTAAATACTAGGGCAAAAATCAGTCCATGTGCCAAAGCAACCCACAATGGCACATTCTCCAAGCGATAATGATACATGCCCAGTAAAAGTGAAAAAAACAACTCGCCCGCCATGCCAACAACAACACCAATAAGCATCACATGTTTGACTCGTTGAGGGCTACCCACATAAGCTTTCATAAAAGCAGCCAAAACAAGCAGCGTAGTAAGGTGCTGACCATAGCCAAACAACTGATCACCATAGTGACTATCAAGTAGCAGAAAAATAGGAATACCCAAAAGGGTTAGAATTATTAAACGGTATTTTTTCACAAACCCTCTTGTAACAAACTATATTAAACACGAAGTTCCAGTTTTGTAATGAACTTCGAAGGACGTACTTGAACTCAACTAGTTTATGTTTAAAACGCAAATAAAACTATCGCTTCGACTCTTAACAACAGCCATAAAATAGTCAAATATTTTTCACCACAGAGTCACGAAGGGCACGAAGATAATCATTATCATAAGAGCCAATTGCAAAACTCTGGGTGGATGAGCGGCAATCCCACTTTGAGTCCATTTTTGAGGTGGAATGAGGTGCATGGTGGTTCCATGGAGCAAACAACAGCGCGGAAATGGGCCAAAGTGGGGCCGCCGATCGC
>JAUZRH010000314.1 GCA_030950555.1 Mariprofundus sp.
ATCATCCACGTGCTGGTCTATAAGTCCGCATGCTGCGTTGCCACAGAGTTACTACTAAAGGCAGTAGGCTATCGCGCCCATTCAGGGCTTGCTTATGCGCTTGATTTGGCGCCTTGAATCCAACTACTATCCTGCGCATAACCTAGATACTTGATTCTTTCCGTGGCCCTAAGCTTTACTATATACAGTGCATCTGCTCTGGTGCAAAGCTCATAAAAGCCAAATGGATTCCCGATCCGGTCGGCAATAACTTACAACCCATACTTGAATCACTATAGGCTGGAATGAAGGGTACTAATTCTTTTTTTATACCTAAAGAATACCAACAACATGGCTCCCAGGGTATCAGCCAGCCAATCAAAAAAAGATGCATCCCGGCCCACTATAAATGACTGATGCCACTCATCTGTAACACCGTAGAGCGAACAGAAAAAAACCGTATACAGGGGCAACAGTCGATTTGATAATTTACCCTGCCACGTTTGCCAGAAAAGCCATGCCATACCAGCATAAGCGGTACTGTGAATCAGCTTATCCTGTGACTCAAACACATCAGGAACAGGTAACTGTGACTGATTTGAAAGAACATAGATAAGCAGACAATAAGCCGCGAACAGAACTCCCCATAGCGGCCTTGGTAACTGATTCAAATAGATCATAAGAGCTTTCATAGGCCGAGTTTATCCTTTTTGTTCATCACGTCCATCATCCTCTGTGCATGATCCAAAGCGCCACAATAGCCAATAAACATAAAGCAAAGTGTCACCCTAACAGTCTGCTATTTATGCCAATCAGCGGTTCATTTCTCGAATGTATAAAAAAATCTTGCTTTGAAAGTAATGTACGAGCATATTTCCTTTTATGAAACGTATCCTCGTTATTGACGATCAAACCTCCATTCGTGAAATAGTCGCTGATCTGTTGCGTGAATTTGAGCTGGCAGACCTCATAGAGGAGGCTGACTCCATTCAACAAGCACAACAGTTACTTAGCGAAAAAAAATGGGATGCAATCGTCACTGATATGAGCTTGATCGATGGTAATGTGCTCGACCTGATTGAATCAATGGCGGCACAAGGCGCGCAATTTCCACCCATTTTGCTCATGAGTGGCTTCTTATATGGTGAATCAGAACAGCGTGCTCAAAGCTTGGGTATTCGCCATATTATTTCCAAGCCTTTTTCGCCTAGTGAGATGATTGATTCTGTGCAATCACTGCTAGATTTAGATTAATATGTCTACGTCACTTTCTGCCACCCCCCTCCTTCGACACAGTTGGTTGATCATTCTAATTATCGGCGTTTGTAGTGCAACAGCCATTTACCAACGCCACCAGTTTCTCCATCAGCAGTTATTTAACAGTGAAATAAGCGTCTTAAGCCAAAACAGTGCTGAGAGCATTCGTTCCGCCCTGCAGCAGAAGCTTGAGGCCACGCAATCTATGGTCGCCTTTCTGAGCGATGAACTCCAAGATCATGCTCAACTCTCAGATATACAGACGTATGCCTTTATCCAACACATCCTCGATACACATCGTCAAAACCTTGATGCTGTAACACTGCTATCCTCGGCCGAAACAACGAAACCTATCACCCACCGCCAAGCGGATATTCATACTGCCACCACGATTCCAGTGGCAGGTCTACTAAGTAAGATCAACACAAACGCATCCCACTGGTCCATTGAGCAGCTTGCTGATCACACATGGTTACGCATCATTATTGGCCAGCAACTCAATAGTCAACGTATCTATGTGATAAGTGATTGGAATATTAAAAGTTTCATTGAGCAAATAGAAAAGAATGCTAGCAAACTCAAGCTATATGTTACCCTTGATATGATCTCCGGCGATAACAGCCAGCGACTGTTCAGCAACTGGACTGATAGAGCAGAAAACAGCGCCAACAAACACAAATATCCTGACACGGTATCACATCACACCTTCAGTTTTTCCGCTACTAAATTTGTAATCAACACACAACCTACAGCCAAACTTATTGACGAACTATCGGACAGTAATGCTATCTGGATTTTTCTAATGGGCTTGTGTCTTACCGTATTGCTCTCTCGTTATGCCTTCCGTCATAGCCGTATAGCCCAATATTTAGAGGCAGAGATCAGCGAAAAAACACAGGCCCTTTCTGAGGAACGGGAGAAGCTGGCAGCTGTGATAGACCACTCCCATGATAGCATCCTAATCACCGATAAGCAGGGGCGAATCATACGCGCCAACCCTGCTGCAATTGCATTATTTCAATACAGTGAAGAAGAGCTATATCAACGAACGATACAAACGTTGCTACCTGCAGAGATACAACAACCGAGTGGTAATTGGTTCACACAACACCTTACAAACACAACGAATACCGGCCAAGTTGAAAATCTATTGGCTACTGGCGCTGATAACATCCATTTCCCCTGCGAAACAACCGTACACCCTTTCTTATCAGGCAACGATCAACGTGTTTCAATTGTATTACGCGACATCACCGAACACAATCGACGCGAATGGGTGCAAATGACACTGTTGGATTTACGGGCCATTAGCCAAGCCAGCTCACCTTTACACACACGGCTCAAGCAGATATTAGAAGCCATGCTATCAGACCCATGGTCCACCTCCATGCAAGCAGGCGCTATCTATATTCGTCGTGATAACCAGCAGTGGCTTAGCGCAAGCTTTGGTTGGAGTGTGGCTGAAAAGCGTCAATGGATAACGTTGCCGAAGGGTCAAAGCATCTGTGGTAAAATAAAAGAGCTACCCACCTGCTCCCCGCCTCACTCATCGACTATTTTTTATCAATCAGAGACACATCTATTTATTCAAATGATTTCCCATGCTAAATCACTGGGTCACCTCTGTATAAAACTTAAAAACGACCACGGCATCAACGACCACTACCTGCATTTTTGTGAGCAGGCACGTGAAATTATCACCGAGCTACTGCTACGCGAACAAGTACGCTTAACCTTGGCTGAAAGTGAAAATAAGCACCGGCAACTGGTCGACAATACCCCACTAGCCATTGTAATTTATAGCGGTGGTATGATTCGCTATATCAATCCGGCCGGTGTGTTCATGTTTGGTGCAACAAGTGCAGCGGATATCATCAGTCATCCCGTAATGGATTTTATCGTACAACAAGGAGAGAGTCATATCGTCTCACTGTTGCATGTACTGCAGCAAGGTGGCCATGCCGACCCCTCTGAAGAGCAGTTCCGCAACCTTAAAGGCGACACTTTCTGGGGAGAGTTACGCGGCGTAGCGACTGAATATGAGAATGGTCCAGCGGTACAGCTATTAATTGAAGACATCACCTCTCGTAAAGAGGCACAAATCCAACTAGAACTACTATCATACTCGGATGATTTAACGGGCCTACCCAATCGACGCTTATATACAGATCGACTGGACCAGGCATGCAGCATGGCTCGCCGCAGTGAGCGCCCCCTCTGCCTGTTATTCCTCGACCTAAATCGATTTAAAGTAATCAATGATACACGCGGGCACGCTTGCGGCGATGCCGTACTGAAAGTGGTATCCGAGCGACTACTCAAAGCACTACGTACATCTGACACTGCGGCACGCATGGGCGGTGATGAATTTGCCATACTACTGCCCGACACCGAACCAGAGAAAGCACTCGGTGTAGCCGCTAAACTCGTTGCAGCCTTAAAACACCCTATCATACTCGGTGATCAGTCTATCACTATTGGTGCAAGCATCGGACTTGCAGCACTCCCTACCGATGGGGATGATGGCGACACCTTACTCAAACACGCTGACAGCGCCATGTATCACGCCAAACAAAACCATATGGATGTCCACTGCTTTTCATCTTCAATGGAAAACATCGCCATGCGTCGCATGCAGTTGGAAAACCATCTAGCTACAGCCATAGAAAGAGGTGAATTAAGCCTTCACTATCAAGCTCAATACACAGTTTATGCCGACAGTACCGATAAAACCATTACAGGGTTGGAGAGCTTAATGCGCTGGAATCATCCAGAAATGGGCATGGTTTCACCGGCTGAATTTATACCACTTGCCGAAGAGATTGGCATGATCCGTTCACTGACTACGTGGGCTGTTTCAGAGGTTGCTCGGCAGGCTCTAATTTGGGAAAAAGAGGGTGTTCGCCCCCCAAGAATCAGTGTCAACATCTCTGCCGCTCAGCTTATGCAACATGATCTAGCCGTGGAGATTTTAGATCTAATCAAAGCCAATGGGGCAAAACCAGAGTGGCTAAAAATTGAAGTCACTGAAACAGCAGCCATGAGCCAACCTGAAACAGCTATCGCTATTATGCGTACGTTCGTAGATGGTGGCGTTTCGATTGCCATTGATGATTTTGGCACAGGCTATTCCTCACTGGCCTACCTCAAACGATTGCCAGCTGACCTACTAAAAATTGATATCGCATTTGTGCGCAACCTGCCTGAAGATGCGGAAGACGCAGTGATTGTACGTACCATTATCGCCATGGCACATGCTTTAGGACTAAAAGTTATTGCTGAAGGCGTGGAAACTAAAGCGCAGTTAGATTTCCTACGTCACGAGGAGTGTGATCAAATCCAAGGTTACCTTCTTGGCAGACCACTACCAATAGTTGCAATCAGTAAGGTACTACACTCGCTATCCTGTTAAAATAAGCTTGCAATTCAAAGAGTAGTATTATTATGTCACTTAACAGAGCGCTTCTGTTAATGTGGATTCCAGACTAAATCTTCGGGAAGCAAGGAGCGGCGTTCCCGCTACGCGATAGAATTAGCCAAACAAACCGTTCGTTGACCGTCATTCCCGTGAAGACCGGAATCCCTTGGTTTTAAGGCATCCTTCATATTCCAGTTTACACATGAAGGCTTTTCTTAAGACGAAAAAGGCTTTGCCAAATAGTCGATCCCCTCACCCCAACCCTCTCCCGGAGGGAGAGGGAGCAAGAGCCTCAGCTGGCAAATGCACTGTGACTTGAGCAACACCCTCTCCCTCAGGGAGAGGGCTTGGGTGAGGGGATCAATGAAAACGCCCATCATTCATCCGGCCGACGGAAGATCAAGAGGCATCTTTCAGCGGTGAGCTAACGTAGAGCGTCAACTCTTATTTATAGTTGCTGAAGGATGCCGGTTTTAAAATCAAACAGACCGTTTCGTTGAACGTCATTCCCGACTAGACGTGAATCCCTGATGTTAAATCCATCCTTCATATGACACATAAAAAAAGAAGTCTGATCTAA
>JAUZRH010000315.1 GCA_030950555.1 Mariprofundus sp.
CGAACCTGCTTGAGAATATCCGCGTACCCGGCCTCGTCGATCTTGAATGCTTTATTGCAGTGCGGACAGATGATTTCATGCATGACTATTTACCCTTCACCATCGCCATTCACCTGAGTGATGGCTAACAGTGTTGATGCAAGGAATTAACTCCTTGATTTTTCTTAATAATTATACGTCCATATTTCGCCCATATTCAATATGGCGATATAAACACGGAAATAGTTATCCGCCCCATTTCATGACATAAGGTGCTACAAGAACATATCCCCTCACCCAAGCCTCATAGTTCACAAAAAATAGATCGAAAGCAAGCAATTTCCCTCACTTGTCATGCTCGTGTCATATTTTCATCCAGCTATCTCGATAGCCGGTGGCTAATGGACATTGGCTCGATCACCATAAAACACCCGCTCTGAAAATAAGGGGGTCAAGTCTTGCAATACGACATTTATTTAAAATGATGTGACGATGGCACGTTCAATAAGAATAGAATACACGGATGCGATTTATCACGTTACGAGCCGTGGTAATGCACAAGCAGATATATATTTAGATGACCTGAATTCAAGTTGTAACAAATACCGGCATCCATCATTTACTAGTTTACACATTAAGGCTTTCCACTTGAGCATGAAAAATGCTTCGCCAAATAGTTGATTCCCTCACCCCAACCCTCTCCCGGAGGGAGAGGGAGCAAGAGCCTCAGCTTGCAAATGCACTGTGATGTGAATAACACCCTCTACCTCAGGTAGAGGGTTGGGTGAGGGGATCAATAAAAAACACCCATGATTCATCCGGCCTACGGAAGATGAAGAGGCATCTTCTAGTTGTGAGGTAACGTAGAGTGTTAACTGTTTTTTATGGCTGATGAAGGATGCCCAAATACCCCTGTATTTCTACAACCTAGATCACGCCTCAGTTCGTCAGCTAACGATGTCAGCGTCAGGCCTTTCATATTCTGTACTATCATGGATGTCATGGCACGTATCTGACCCAGTCACTCTATCGCGTAGCGGCAGCGCCGCTCAAGCTTCTCGAAGGTTTACAGGAATCTATTGCTAAAAGGCGCTCTGTTTGACCTCGCGAAAGCTGTTATGATCATTATTGTCCCGTCTTAAAAAGGAAGCCTTTTTTCGGGGTGAATCGTTGGGTGTTTTTTCTCCTGCGTCTTTTTGCTGTGAAAGGGTTATGCTTCGCGCATGCCTATAATGACTTTGAACCACCTAGATAAAGCTTTTGGATCCCACCTCCTGTTAGACGATGTTAGTCTTGCTATCGGACGCAGTGTTCGAATCGGCTTGATTGGCCGTAATGGCGAAGGAAAATCAACGCTACTGAAGATTATGGCGGGATTGATTGAAACAGATTCTGGCACCATTAATCGACGCAATGGTGCGACGGTTGCCTATCTGCCGCAAGATCCTCATTTTGATGCCGGACAAAGTGTCTTTCATATCGTGGCCGAAGGCTTGGGCGATGTGGCTAAAACACTTGAAACGTATCATGCTGTTTTGCATGAGTTAGAAGTGGATAGTAGTAACCAAGCCACGCTCGAAAAGCTAACGGTTTTGCAGTCGGAGCTTGATCGATGCGGAGCTTGGCAATTTCAAAATAGAATTGATACGGCCATTTCAAAATTAAACCTTGATCCTGATCGTGACGTGGGTGAATTGTCCGGTGGTTGGCTTAGGCGTGTGGCTTTGGCACGCGCTGTGGTAGCTGAACCGGATGTGTTGCTACTCGATGAGCCTACCAACCATTTGGATATCGATTCGATTGATTGGTTGGAAGATTTTGTGGCTGCTTTCACTGGTTCGGTGCTATTTATTACCCATGACCGTTATTTTTTAGATGCCGTAGCGGAAGAAATCATAGAGCTGGATCGTGGTCATTTGACCCATTTTCCCTATAGTTATTCGGCATACCTGGATAAAAAAGCGGAGATGCTGGCGATTGAGTCAACACAGCATAAGAAATTTGACCGACTGCTGGCTGGTGAAGAACGCTGGATTCGGCAAGGGATTCCTGCCCGTCGAACGCGCAATGAGGGGCGTGGTCGGGCGTTGGAAGAGTTGCGTAAACAACGTGCTTCTAGGCGTGTGCTCGCGGGGAATGTAGAACTTCGTGTTGCTAGTGGCATTAAATCTGGGAAAATGCTGATGGAGGCTGTTGAGCTGAGGCATAGTTTTGGTGATACGCTCATTTGTAAAAAATTCAGTCATAAAATCATGGCTGGTGATCGGGTTGGGCTAGTTGGTCCGAATGGTATTGGCAAAACAACCTTGTTAAAAATGCTACTGGGTGAGTTGACGCCTGATAGTGGGCAGGTGCGTCACGGCTCACGTTTGGCGCCGGCATTTCTCACGCAGATGCGTGAGTTGGATGGGAAGTTAAAACTTAAAGAAGTGCTGCTACCACAAGGGGGTAACTTTGTGACGATTGGCGGCAGTGAGCCTCGCCATATTGTTTCGTACATGCAGGATTTTCTCTTTGAAAAAGAGCGTATGAATGCACCTGTGTCAGCACTCTCCGGTGGTGAACGGGGTCGATTGATGCTGGCTAAGTTACTACTAGAACCGGCCAATGTGTTGGTGCTGGATGAGCCGACCAATGATTTGGATATTGGTACGTTAACAGTGCTGGAACAAGCGCTTTCTCGCTATGATGGAACAGTGATTCTGGTCTCGCATGATAGAGCCTTTATGGATCGGGCTGCTTCGCGTGTATTGGCTTTTGAAGGGCATGGCGAGATTGTACCTGTTGAGGGTGGTTATTCCGATTATTTGGCATGGAAGTGTAGAAGGGAGGCCGAGCTGAAAGAGGCGCAGCTGGCTGTAAAAGCTGTGACTGTCGTAGCAACAGCGGCAAAAGCGGTTAAGAAACAGGCCAAGCTTGCTTACAAAGAACAGCGTGAGCTTGATGATCTACCACAGTCTATAGAAACAATGGAAGCACAAAAAACGACGATTGAATTGCGTTTTAACGATGTGAATTATTTCAGTCGTGATGCTGTCGCTTTTAACAAAGATCAACAGCAACTCGTAGAGCTAGAGCAGACACTTGCCGCCGCTTATCAGCGCTGGGAAGAGCTAGAGGCTCTTCAGGAATCGCTCCTGGCATAATCGGCTCGCGAAACGGATTTTGAAAAGCACTTGAAAGCAGGGGTGGCTGGCCTTATAAAATGCCAAGCTTGAAGTAATCATGGTGTGATAGTAACGGCGTGCTGCCTTGGTAGTGAATTCAGGAGGATAGTTTTGAGTAATAATCGCAATGAAGCAGGTAACAAAGCGTATAAAGAGGCCGATGAAGCAGGGGCGGAGCAAGATGCTTCCGAAGTGCTGGATCAAGCAAGCATTGACGCTTTGATTGAAGAAGAAGGGATCGCTGATGAATCTGATGCTGAAGGCGCAGATGAGCCAAGTGAAATTGAATCCATTGCGCAGTTGAAGCTGGAAAATAGTGATTTGAAAGATCGCTTACTACGTACGCATGCTGAGATGGATAATGTGCGCAAAAGAGCTGAACGGCAAGTGGCCGATGCACATAAATTTGGCATAGAGAAGTTTGCTACAGGATTGCTGGATGTGGTGGATAACTTAGAGCGGGCGCTGGCTGTTGATGAGGGTAATGAAACGGCTGTGCGTGAAGGGGTGCAACTGACCCTGAATAGCTGGAACGATATGATGAAACGTTTTCATGTAGAGCGTATTGATGCTGTAGGTGAACAGTTTGACCCGCATCAGCATGAAGCCTTAACTAAAATGGCAAGTGAAGAGCCGGAGGGTACGGTGATTGCTCAGCATGTGGCGGGTTATAATTTACATGGTCGTCTGATTCGTGCGGCCAAGGTTCTAGTTTCTAGTGGTCCGGCAGAGCAGTAAGGGCCGCGGAAACAAATAATCATCCCATTCTGTTGGTTTAAAAGTTCGCCTTCTGCGTTGCAGCATCAGTCACAATTAAAGGCCGTAGTCTATCGCGCCTATTCAAGGCTTGCTTATGCGCCAAATACTGCGCCTTGAATCCGAACTCTTATCCTTCGCATAACGGGACAATTATTTATTTCCGCAGCCCTAAGTCTTGAAAGTTTAGCCGCTCGTAGCCAAATAGTGAGCATTATTATTCATGAATAAACATGGTTTTCAGCGTGAATAGTGATGTTTGGAGCGCTTTTATACGCTTGTGGGGTTGAACTCCAGGCTATTTCTCCCCATAAAGCATTCATAAATAATTAGAAAGCATCGTCAGATGCACCATAGGAGTATAAAACAATGGCAAAAGTAATAGGCATAGATTTAGGAACGACTAACTCATGTGTCGCCATCATGGAAGGCGATAAGGCAAAGGTCATTCCCAATAGTGAAGGTGATAATACCACACCATCCGTTGTGGCCTTTGCTAAAGATAGTGAACGTCTAGTTGGCGCTGCAGCCAAGCGTCAGATGGTGACTAATCCAGATAAAACATTTTTCGCCGTTAAACGTCTGATTGGACGTAAGTTTGATTCAAAAGAGACACGTCATCACCATGAGCTGGTCTCCTATCCGATTGTTGCCTCTGATAATGGTGATGCATGGGTGGAGTGTGACGGCAAGAAAATGAGTCCGCAGGAGATCAGTGCGATTGTTCTTCAGAAGATGAAGAAGACGGCTGAAGATTATCTCGGTGAAGATGTGAAGGATGCAGTGATTACTGTACCGGCCTACTTTAATGACTCACAGCGTCAGGCAACCAAAGATGCGGGTGCTATTGCTGGCTTGAATGTATTACGTATCGTCAACGAGCCAACGGCTGCAGCGCTTGCCTATGGCTTAGATAAAACCGAAGAGAACCATCTGATTGCCGTATACGATCTGGGTGGTGGTACATTTGATGTTTCAATCCTAGAGATTGGTGACGGCGTATTTGAAGTGAAGGCGACCAATGGCGATACCTTCCTGGGTGGTGAAGATTTTGATCAGGTATTGATCAAGTACTTGGCTGAAGAGTTTAAGAAAGAGCATGGCGTTGACCTGATGAAAGATAAGTTGGCGTTGCAGCGTTTGAAAGAGGCTTCTGAGAAAGCGAAGATCGAATTATCTTCTAGCCAGCAGACAGAGGTCAATCTGCCCTTTATTACTGCTGATGCATCCGGTCCTAAGCACCTGCTGATCAAAGTAACACGTGCGAAGTTTGAAGACCTAGTGGGTGATCTGGTTGTAAATTCTTTGGCGCCATGTAAGCAGGCGTTGAAAGATGCGGGTGTGAAGGCATCTGAAGTACATGAGGTTGTGCTGGTCGGTGGCCAAACCCGTATGCCACTAGTGCAGGAGAAGGTGAAAGCATTCTTTGGTCGTGAACCACATAAGGGTGTAAATCCGGATGAAGTGGTGGCGATTGGTGCGGCAATTCAGGGCGCAGTACTGACCGGTGATGTTACTGATGTGTTGCTGCTTGATGTTACACCACTGAGCCTCGGTATTGAAGTTGAAGGTGGTCTGTTTAATAAGATCATTGAAAAGAACACCACTATTCCTACCAAGAAGAGCCAGACTTATACCACTGCTGCTGACAATCAGACGGCGGTAACCATTAAGGTTGCACAGGGTGAACGTGAAATCTTTGGCGCTAATAAGCAGATGGGTCTGTTTAACTTGGAAGGCATTGCTCCAGCACCACGCGGTATGCCGCAGGTGGAAGTAACCTTCGATATTGATTCGAATGGTATTATCCACGTGCATGCGAAGGATAAGGGTACTGGAAAAGAGACTTCGATTCGTATTGAATCAGGTTCAGGCCTCTCTGAAGAGGAAATTGAGCGTATGCAGAAAGATGCTGAAGCCCATGCTGAGGAAGATAAGCAGAAAAAAGAGCAGATTGAAACAAAGAACCGGGCTGATGCACTCGTTTACTCTACTGAAAAATCCCTCAAAGAGCATGGCGATAAAGTAGATGAAGCGACGCGTAAGAGTATTGAAGAGGCCTTGGATGCGCTGAAGAAAGCGATTGAAGGTGGCGATGCAGCCGTTATTGCAACTGCTGAGCAGGATCTGGCGGAGAAGTCTCAGAAGTTGGGCGAAGCGATTTATCAGCAGATGCAGGCAGATGATGCTAGCGAAAGCGCGGATGGATCAAATGATGCGGCTGAATCATCCAAAGCCAGCGATGCTGATGTGGTAGATGCAGAAGTAGTCGATGCAGAAGTGGTTGATGATAAAAATAAGAAATAAAGCTTAGGTTGTAGTGTGAGCTATGGAGTGGAGGGTGTAAGCTCTCCGCTCCTTTTTCACGTTTATACTAAGAGTCGATTCACCGCAGCGTAGGAGGATGGGTGTTTAGAGGTGTTCATCGCTTTTATCTACCTGTGACGGCATTTTTCTTTGCGGTGAGCAGATTTGTAGTTGAAATCCTTTTTTTCAGATTGTTTTTAAGCAACAATAGCTCAAGAGTTACAAGAAAAGTTAATGATGGTAGGAGTGACAGTGACCAAACGCGATTATTATGATATCCTGGGTGTGGCCAAGGATGCCGACGAAAATACAATCAAACGGGCATATCGCAAGATGGCTATGAAATATCACCCGGATCGTAATCCTGATGATGCCAAAGCTGCAGAAAATTTTCGTGAGGTAACAGAAGCTTACGAAGTATTATCGGATGCAGGTAAACGAGCTCGCTTTGATCAATATGGTCATGCTGGTATAGATGATCAGATGCAGGATTTCTGGCGTGGTGGTGGCGGTGGATTTCAGGATTCACATGCGTTCCGTGATTTTGGTGACCTGTTCGGTGATGTCTTTGGTGATGTGCTCGGTGGCGGCGGTCAGCGCAATGCGCGTGGCTCAGACTTGCGCTATAATTTAAGCTTGTCCCTGGAAGAAGCAGCCAATGGAAAAGATGTTGAGTTGGACATCCCCAAACATGTCAGTTGCGATCCCTGTCATGGTAGCGGCGCACGTCCCGGTACAAACCCTGTTCCTTGTTCGACATGTGGTGGCCATGGTCAGGTACAGATGCAGCAGGGATTCTTTGCTGTTCGTCGTACATGCCCAACGTGTCATGGCAGCGGTGCGCGTATTGAGTCGCCTTGTGTTACTTGTGGTGGTTCCGGTCGCACTAAAGTAAATAAGAAACTCAAGGTGAAGGTGCCTGCGGGTGTTTATGAGGGTGCGCAAATTCGCGTCACAGGAGAGGGTGAGGCGGGCCAACAGGGAGCGCAGCAGGGCGATCTTTATATTGTGCTTACCTTGAGAAAACACTCTATTTTTGAACGTGATGGGGCAGACTTACATTGCACGATGCCTGTCACTTTTCCTCAAGCGACACTGGGCGCGGAAGTGGATGCTCCAACACTCGATGGACGTGTAAAAATAAGAATCCCAGCCGGTACAGAAGCGGGTCGTGTTTTCCGTCTGCGTGGTCATGGTGTTCCGGATATTCGTGCCTCCGGCCATAAGGGTGATCTCTATGTGCGTGTGCAGATTGCTGTGCCGAAAAAAATGAGTGGTCGTCAGCAGGAGTTGCTACGTCAATTTGCAGCAGAAGCTGGGGATGATGTTTATCCGGAACGTTCTTCATTTTTAGGCAAAGTGAAAGATTTGTGGGATGAGCTGTCTGGAGATACCAAGTCATGAGTGCATTGCGGGTGATTGTGGTGGGAGCATCCGGCCGTATGGGGCGGATGTTGGTTCGTGCGATAAGCGAAAGTCGAAATGCGCGACTGGTGGGTGCAACTGAGCGAGTATCCTCGGAGTTTATTGGATGTGATGCAGGCGAGCTTGCAGGTGTGGAGACACTTGGTGTTCAGCTGGTCAGTGATGTAACGAGTTGCACCACAGCGGACGTGTTGATTGATTTTACATCTCCTGTTGCTACGCTGAAACATGCAGCTTTTGTTGCAGATAGAGCCATGGGAATGGTGATAGGGACAACCGGCTTTGATTCAGAACAGTTGCAACAGCTACATACTATTTTAGCTGACTCACCCGTTGTGATGGCTGCGAATTACTCTGTCGGGGTTAATCTAGCGCTAAGTTTGATCGAAAAAGCTGCTGCCGTGCTGGCTGAAGATTATGATGCTGAAATCTTTGAAGCACATCATAAACATAAGGTGGATGCGCCCAGTGGTACCGCACTTGCGATGGGGCATGCTTTAGCAGCGGGGCGTAGTGTCGAGCTTGATGACGTGGCTGTCTATTCGCGTGAAGGTTTAATCGGGGCGCGTAAGTCGGGTTCGATTGGTTTTTCTGTTGTGCGCGGAGGTAATATCGTTGGTGAGCATGCGGCCATGTTTATCTCCGATGAAGAGCGCGTAGTCATCAGGCATGAAGCTTCTGACCGTATGGTTTTCGCCCGAGGCGCCGTGCGTGCAGCGAATTGGTTAGTGCCACAAGGCGCCGGAAATTATGATATGCAGGATGTTTTAGGTTTAAACTGAGATATCCTTCATTAGCGAGCCACTTGCAAAACCTATGAGCGGCGATTAACTGCCCCCACTCCGGCGCATTTCTAGGCTGCGTTCAGTATGGAACCACCATGCCCTTCATCCCATCCTAAGTTGCGCTCGAAGTGGGATTGTCACTCATCCACCCAGAGTTTTGCAAGTGGTTCTAGTTATAAATAAATAGTTGAGACTCTACGTTATCTCACAACTGGAAGATGCCTATTCATCTTCCGTAGGCCGAATTATCAGGGTTTTTTATGATTCCCTCACCCCAACCCTCTCCCTCCGGGAGAGGGTTGGGGTGAGGGAATCAACTATTTAGCGAAGCCTTTGTCGTTTTAAGTGGAAAACCTTAATGTGTAAACTAGAAATGACGGTCAAATACACCCCTGCTCGTCATTCCCGAAGGTTGAATCGGGAATCCATATCAAACAAACGCTCTGCTTGATTCTAAAACCTATGGATTCCCGATCCGGTTGGAAATGACGGAAAGCTCATACGTGAATTACGATACTTGACCCATGAATGTTTAATAGCTTTCTAATAGCATAAAAAGAAGAGCGAAGCTGGCAAGCCCAACGGGTATTAATATGGAAGCCAACACGGTATCTCTATATTTTTCAGGGATGAATTGAAAATGTTCGTTGTGATCTTGAATTTTCCGAAAAGTAGTGGCCATCAGAGTCTCCTTTTTCTCGCAGCAGAAAATCTACTCTCATAAGAAGATTGATGTAATTACCCATAGGTATCATCTTTTTTTGATTAAACATACATACAGCTGAGATCGATGTTTGATGTTTTAGGGTTTTGGCAGTAGTTATTGTATAAGTGCGAGCTCAATGGTTTGGGGGTGGGTCTTCAGTCTAGGCTGTACTTGAATCACTATAGGTTTAGTTTCAGACTGCCCGAATCAATCAGACACGTTTTTGGTTGTTTGGCTAAGCCTATCGCGTAGCGGGAACACCACTACAGAAGGCGCTCTGCCATACAAGCATTCACCTGATAGGTGTTCCCACTTTAAGGATTACTAAAAAACCAAAAATTGGGAACGGAATGGTAACAAATACCCCTGTATTTCGACAGCCTAGGGTTAGGGTGAGGAAATCAACTATTTGGCGAAGCCTTTTCCGTCTTAAGGAAAGCCTTAATGTGTAAACCGGGAAATGAAGGATGCCGATAATGATTATCTTCGTGCCCTTCGTGACTCTGTGGTGGAAAGTATTTGACTGTTTAGGGCTGTGGTTAAGAATCGAAGCTGTAGTTTTTTTTCATTTTGAATATAAACTAGCTGGGTTAAAACATGACCTTCAATTTGTCACAACAAAACTGGAACATCGAGTTAGGGCCGCGGAAAGAATAAATCATCCACGTGCTGGTCTATAAGTCCGCATTCTGCGTTGCCACAGAGTTACTACTAAAGGCAGTAGGCTATCGCGCCCATTCAGGGCTTGCTTATGCGCTTGATTTGGCGCCTTGAAT